>NZ_NCSR01000015.1:0-121645 GCF_002105485.1 Leifsonia sp. NCR5 | reverse complement strand
CGAGCTGGGACAGCGCCGGCGCCGATGCTAATGTCGACACTGCCGATGGATCCAGGATCGGCAGCTTGCGCACGTTCAAATAACAAGGGACCGGCGCCGGTGGAAGGCGAAACCGACGCACTGCGGTGATGATCGGGAATCCGCAGAGGATCCCGGTGACACAGGACACTCCACTGGCCGACATGTCATCGACCGTTTCGGTCGCGTCGGCGTCCGCAGTGTCGAGCGCGGCAACGAACGTCAACGGAATGGGAGCAGACTCGCCCCAGCGCTCCCCCGCCTCGGCACCCGACCAGATGCTCAGCACCAGCAGCCCGATCACACTTAGCACCATCAGAAACCGCCGCGGCACACCCGCTTCGGGGTTGCGGCGAGGGTTCTCGGACATCGACGGGGCCTCCTGTTGCCGGGGTCGATGTCGGAGTGAACGCATCTAGCGAGCATACAGCAGACAATGTATAGTCAGCGTGTGCTGACTATTGCTTCGCGGCTGGATGTGCTGAACCGCTTGGGTCGCGCGATGGCGGACCCCACCCGCTCCCGAATTCTGATGGAGCTACTGGCCGGTCCAGGATACCCGGCCCGGCTCTCGGAAAGCCTGGGGCTGACACGTACCAACGTGTCTAATCATCTCTCCTGCCTCCGTGGCTGCGGGATCGTGGTCGCGACCCCGGAAGGTCGCCAGACCCGGTACGAGATCGCTGACCCGCGCGTTACCCGCGCGATCACCATCCTGGTGGACACCGTCCTTGCCGTCGACGACGGCGAACCATGCGCGGACGAGAACTGCGATATTCCGCTGTGTTGCGCCCCCGCAGCCGAGACGATCATGGAGAGCGCCCGATGAACGAGGAATGCTGCGGCCCTGATGAGCCCCGCAAGACAACCACGAGTGTGCGGCGGCTGCAGTTAAGTAAACCCCTCACCACGGGCGATGCCTGCTGCGGCCCAGACGACAGTCACACGGTGCCGGTGGGGAATCGCCTCGGCGACGAGGCTGCCGTCGCCCGCGAACACGAGCACGGCGATGACGACGACGAGCGCGACCACGAGGGCCAGTCGGAGGTAAGGCCGCCCTGGTGGCGCGACACCGCTCTGCTGCCGTCCGCGGTCGCCGGCGTGACGTTGCTGATCGGATACATCTTTCAATGGACCGGGCTGCCAATCCCGGCGCTCGTCTTCCAATCACTTGCCCTGCTGGCCGGTGCATACACGTTCGTTCCCGGCGCGATCCGCCGCCTGTTGCGTCGCCGGCTCGGTGTCGGGCTGCTGATGACGATCGCCGCGGTGGGAGCCGTCGCTCTCGGCCATGTCGGTGAGGCAGCGACGCTGGCCTTCCTCTTCTCGTTGGCCGAAGCGCTCGAGGACCGGGCAATGGACCGGGCGAAGGAGGGGCTGCGCGCCCTGCTATCCCTCATCCCCGACACCGTGCGGGTGTCGCGGCTGAACGGGGACATCACAATCCCTGCCGCGCAGGTGCAGGAACTCGACATCCTCGTTGTCGGAGCCGGCGACCGCGTCGCCACCGACGGCGTGATCGTGGATGGTCGCTCCAGCCTGGACACCTCGGCGATCACCGGGGAATCTATCCCGGTCGAGGTCGGTCCCGGCGACGCGGTAGCTGCCGGATCGGTGAACGGATCAGCCACGCTGCGCATCGAGGCGACCGCGAACGGCCGCGACAACTCCCTCACCCAAATCGTCAAGCTCGTGGAGCAGGCCCACGCCCGCAAGGGCGAACGTGCACGCCTCGCCGATCGCATCGCCCGACCTCTGGTCCCAATCGTGCTGGTCGCGGCAGCCCTGGTCGCCGCGTTCGGGTTCATCATCGGCGAGCCCGGACTGTGGATCGAACGCGCCCTGGTAGTTCTGGTTGCCGCGTCGCCGTGCGCGCTGGCGATCGCCGTGCCGGTGACGGTGATCAGTGCGATCGGTGCCGCCTCCAAGTTCGGTGTGATCATTAAGTCCGGCGAAGCATTCGAACAGTTCGGCACGATCCGCACCGTCGCCCTGGACAAGACCGGCACACTCACCCGTAACGAACCCCAGGTGGTCGAGGTCGCGACCGCTCCCGGCCTCACCCGCGAGGACGTGCTGGCCTTGGCGGCCGCGCTGGAAGCGACCAGCAGCCACCCCCTCGCCGCCGCTATCACCGCCGCATCCCCCGGCACCTCTGCCGCGCGGGAAGTGGCTGAGGAGCCCGGGCGCGGCATCACCGGTCGTGTCGGCGCCGCGACCGTGCGGGTGGGCAACACGCGGTGGCTTGACCCGCAGAGCCTGCGCGAGGACGCGGACAGCATGGCCGGTGCCGGGATGACCGCCGTCGTCGTCGAGGCCGACGGGAAGATCGCCGGCCTGATCGGCGTCCGCGACGAGCTGCGTCCCGAAGCGGTCGAGACGATCGCGATGATGACCCGTCTCGGCATAGGCACGGTGATGCTCACCGGCGACAACGAGCGCACCGCCCGCGCCCTCGCCAACCAGGCTGGAATCACCGACGTCCGCGCCGAACAACTCCCCAAGGACAAAGCCGACGCGATCGCCACGCTGGTCGCGAACGGACCCATCGCGATGGTCGGCGACGGTATCAACGACGCCCCCGCCCTGGCGACCGCGACCGTCGGGATCGCAATGGGCGTCAAAGGGTCGGCCGCCGCGATCGAATCCGCCGACATCGCCTTCAACGGCAACGACTTGCGCCTAATCCCCGAAGCGCTCGCCCACGCCCGCCGCGGCCGTCGGATCATGACCGTCAACATCGGTCTGGCCCTGGCAATCATCGTTATGCTGTTCCCACTTGCACTGTTTGGTGTGCTCGGCCTCGCCGGCGTCGTACTGGTCCACGAAATCGCGGAAGTCGTCGTCATCCTCAACGGTGTCAGCGCCGCCCGCCGTCCCGCCCACATGCGACTAACGACCGCTACGCCAACCGGCCCGCTCGATCGCGTCAATGCGTAAAGGACATCGGCACCGAGCGCGAGTCGGTCTCGGCCTAGTCTTGGCCGCTGCGCTGCTCGCCCTGACCACCGGGTGCGCCGCATCCGACGACCTCACCTCTCAATATCGGTCTGGCGACAACAAGGGCTACATTTCCGGAGACTTCCGCGTCCAAGAGATTCCTGCAGCCGAGCGTGGCGCACCAGTCACCTTCGCGGGAACCACGGAACGCGGGAAACCCGTCAGTAGTGACGACTATGACGGGCGAGTCTATGTCGTGAACTTCTGGTACGCCGCCTGCGGGCCGTGCCGGGTCGAGGCGCCCATGCTCGAATCGGTGTGGCAGAAGCACAAACCCGATGGCATCGGATTCCTCGGCGTGAACACGTACGACCAGGCGGCCACAGCCTTGTCATTTGCGAAGGATTACGGGATCACCTACCCGAGCGTCATCGACGTCAATGACGGTGCGGTGAAGCT
This sequence comes from Leifsonia sp. NCR5, assembly GCF_002105485.1. Classification (NCBI taxonomy): domain Bacteria; kingdom Bacillati; phylum Actinomycetota; class Actinomycetes; order Micrococcales; family Microbacteriaceae; genus Leifsonia; species Leifsonia sp. NCR5. The sequence continues at coordinate 118,228 of NZ_NCSR01000015.1, read as the reverse complement.
CGCGTTCGCCGCCGTCACCCCGATTCAGGCCACGCCCACGACCCTCGTAATCGACAAAAAGGGGCGGGTTGCCGCCCGGATCATCGGGCAACTGCAGTCGGCCTCGATCCTCTCCGCCCTTGTCCGAGCCGCGGTCGAGGAATCCTGACCTGTCCGCCGACCATCTGCCCGAAAGTCACACACCATGAGCACCCGGAAACCCCCCATCCCCTCGACCAAGAAGACGGTCATGACCACACCGATCAAGGCCACCATCATTGCCACAGCGGTGTTGGTCGTGCTGGTCGTCGTCGCTATCGTTGTCGCCACCGTTACCCGGCCGTCAGCGCCTGATTCCGCAGCCGAGGACGGCAGCCTCCCCGGCACCCGGGCCAACACCCACGTTTTCGACAAGGTGGGCCAGGACGTGCCCACCCTGGTCGAATTCCTCGACTTCGAATGCGAAGCGTGTGGAGCGTTCTACCCGGTGATCGAACAACTCCGCGAAACCTACAAAGGGAAGATCAATTATGCGATCCGCTACTTCCCGATCCCCAGCCACTTCAACTCGACGAACGCGGCCCTCGCAGTCGAGGCAGCCGCGAAACAGGGGCGCGCCGAGGATATGTACAACAAGATGTACAAAACCCAGACGCAGTGGAGTGAACAGCAGGAGTCCAAAGCCGATGTCTTTCGCGGCTTCGCCGAGGACCTAGGCCTGGATATGAAAAGCTACGATCAGGCCGTCGCCGACCCCGCCACCAAGAAGCGCGTCGAGCAAGACTACGCCGAGGGGCAAGCGATGGGCGTCCAAGGCACTCCGACGTTCTTCCTGGACGGTAAGAAGCTTACGCTGACCTCGCTCAGCGATCTCACCGATGCGCTCGACCGCGCCATTGCTGACTGAAACCCCAACCCACCCTTCGGCGGCGCGGCCGCGGGTCCGACCGTTGCTTTCCTGGTGGGTGGCCCTCCCTCTTTCCGCGGTCGCAGGGTTCGTCCTTGATCTGGCAACACCCGGGGTGGGGTGGTGGCCGCTCACCTTCGTCAGCGTTGCGCTCGCGCTGACCACCTTGATCGGTCGCAGCGTCGGCGGGACACTGCTGGTCGGCGGCGTGTACGGGGCCGTGTTTTATGCGACCCACCTGATGTGGGTGGCAGCCTATCTTGGGCCGGTTCCATGGATTGCTCTGGCCGGGCTTGAAGCTGTCCTATTTGGGGCTGGGGCGATCATGATCACGCTTGCTTACCGGTGGACGGACGGCTACCCGGCCCGGGGTGCCGTGCAACTGTTTGTGGTGCCCGCCCTGGTCGGTGGGCTCTGGACCGCGCGAGAAGTGGGGATGGGGGCGTGGCCGTATTCCGGGTTCCCCTGGGCGCGACTGGGGATGACGCAGGTTGGCGGTCCCTTCCCGGAGGTTGCGTCCTGGACCGGTGTCACTGGGCTCTCGTTCCTCATCGCCGCGGGGTGCGCCGCGGTGGTGCAATGGGCTCGCGCGGGCGGCATCCGCCGCCCTGTTGCGGCAATCCCCGCTCTCGCGATCGGGGTGCTCCTGCTGCTGGTCCCGGCGTTCCCAACCAACGACGCCGGCTCGTTCCGAGTCGGCTGGGTGCAGGGTAACGGTCCCACCGGATACTTCGATGAAAGTGCATCTGGTGATGTCCTCGCCGCGCAGACCGCCGCGACGGCGCCTATCCTCGGCCAGCCGATGGATCTTCTGGTGTGGCCTGAGGGTAGTGTCGACACAGACCCGCTGAACAACGTCCGCACTGCGGCAGCGCTCGACAACCTGGCCGGTAAAGCGGGAGCGCCGATTCTGGTGAACGCCGCCACTACTCGTGGGGACAGCATCTTCAACACCACCCTGCTATGGGCGACCGGTGACGCGCGTAAACAGCTGCACGACAAGGTGAACCCGGTCCCGTTCGGCGAGTACGTACCCGACCGGTGGTTCTATAACCTGCTCGCCCCCGACCTGATCGGGCTCATCCAACGCGAGTACACCCCCGGAACCAACCCGCCCGCCGTCACGGTGAATAGCACCCGCGTCGGGTTGGCGATCTGCTTCGACGTCATCTACGATCGCGTCGTCTGGGACGGGGCGCGGCAGGGTGCGCAGATCTACGTCTTCCAAACCAACAACGCCGACTTTCGGGGCACCGACGAGAACTTGCAACAACTCGCTTTCGCCCGAATGCGCGCAATCGAGACAGGTCGCGCCGTCCTCAACGTTTCCACCGTCGGCACCAGTCAGGCCCTCGCCCCGGACGGCACCACCATCGCCTCAGCCGGTCCCGACACTGCTGCCGCCGCGGTGACCACCCTGCCACTGCGCACCGGATTGACCCCCGCCAGCATCCTCGGCCCCACGATCAGCGCCGGCCTAACCCTCAGCGCCCTCGCCGCGCTCGTGACCTGCGGCATCCGCTACCGTTTCGGCCGCCGCCCGAGTCCCACGCCGCGACCAGACACGGACGCCACGACGTGAACACGTCGTTCGACACAGGCGTCTCGGAGGTCGTGACCGAGTTCGAACCCTGACAAGGCTACGCACCGGTTAGCAGAGTAGGGCGTCGACATACTCGCGGAGGCGGTCTTGGATCACTACCGCGCCGCTATCCTGCAGCCATTGGAACTGCAAGCCATCCCACATTGCGACGAGGACAGAAGCTTCCGATCGCGGATCGCGCTCGAGGCGAAGGTGGCCCGACGAGTCGGCCCGCTCCATCAGATTCCGGAAGTACGCGATCGTGTGGTCATAGCGTGCGGCGAAATACTCGTGCGCAGGATGGTCGAGCGTGGACGCATCGGACGACAATGTCGCGTACAGGGCGATCAGACCGGGCTCGTCGACAGTGTCTTGCTGGGCGTCGTCGCCGAGTCTGCGAAGCGTCTCGACCGGGCCCTCGTCTGGATCTCGCTCGTTGATGGCGAGCTGAGCGTCGCGGTATTAGAGAACCGCAGCCAGCAGATCCTCCTTAGAGGCGCAGTAGTGCATGAGGGTGGACCTTACGGTGCCAATCTGATCCGCGAGCTGCTGCAGGGGCGTACCCGGAATGGCCAGCCGGCGTGAGGATTTCCAATCCCACCGGTTCTGGTCCCGCACTCCGATCACGAGCTCCTGCCGATGGGCTGAGGGCGTAGGTAAGAAGCTATGAGGGGCTGGGCTGCGCCTGGTCGTAAAGCGCTACCAGTGACTGTCCCTAGGTAGAAGGCGAGCTGTTCCTGGCGCGCGCGGGGCGGGGAGCACCTGAGCCCGCGCGAGCGGATGAAGCAGGTCATCGAGGCCGGCGTGGACCAGTTCGGCGGCGAGCAGATCCCGGAGCTGCTGCTCGAGCTTGTGAGCTCGGGGAGGTCGCGGAGGAGCGGATCGACGCATCGGCCAGCCGTCTGCTGCGCGAGAAATTCCGGCTCGGCCTGTTCGACAACCGGTACATCGATGTCGACCATGCCAGACGGATCGTCGGGTCGGAAAATTTCGTCGCAGCTGGTGTCGACGCCCAGTGCGCTTCGATCACCGTGCTGGAGAACAAGCTCAACCGCAAGACCGGGCGACCTACGCTTCCGTTCTCGGCCGGCGCGAAGCTCTACATCGAAGGTGCGTCAAGACGGATCGCAGTTGCATGTGATATCTTAGGATATCGCTGACAGTCGGTGCCGGATGGACGAAGCGCCGGAACGACGCCCGTGGCCGTTCCGGGGCTCGCGTCGGGCAACGCCCTCGGCACGGATGATCCTCGCGAGGGTTGCCGTCGAGGGAATCGGTGTCGGCGCATGCGTTCGTGCGCGCTCACCGGTCCGTGATCCAGCCCGGATGGTTCCAACGCGGCTCGTACGGCCAACGCTTCTTCGGCCGCATGCGCAGACAGACGTCCACAGGCGGAGAAGGACGGAACCAGGCAAAAAGGACTAGGAATGAGTCTTCGACGCCAGGAGTCAGTCCTCGCCCGCAGCTTCCATTGCGCCGGCTCTGACCGCCTTGACGAGCTGGCTGTGGTCGGATTCAGTTTGGTCGGCGTAGCCGACCGCGTAGGCAGAAAACGCGGTGTCCATCCGTTCTCCGTCGGCGCAGTACCCAGCCAGGAGCCGTGGGTCGATCGAGCGGGAGTGGGCACGCGCCAGCAGGGCCCCTGCCAGCCGGCCGTAGTCGTCCAGGTGGTTGCGTTTGAGCCCCGCCGGGTCGATTCCACCCTTCCGGTTGCGGAACTGACGGATGAGGAACGGGTGCCCACCGATCGTGGTCCAGCCAAGCAGGGGGTCAGTCTCCGCCTGCACGAGTCTTGCCCCGTGCACGATCCGCTCACCCTCGTGCGAAGCCGGCGTCCGGCCGAGGGCAACGTTCACTGCGCTCCGCACGGCCTGCTTGGCCTGCAGGATGAGTGCCTCGTCCCCGTTGCCGCGCAACAATATTAGGTAACTGCGCAGTCCGACGCTACCGGTGCCTACCACCCGAAAAGCCACATCGGAGAAACTGTAGCGCGCGAGCAGATGCCCGCGGGACTCGTGCAGGCTTTTCAGATAGCCTGGCAATCCGCCGATCACCGCATCCGCGGCCGCGGAGCTCACCCGGCTGAGCACTGGTGGGTCGGCAACGAAGCGCCATTCCCGCCCGTCCAGGCGGGTCCATTTGGCCGCGACCTTCGCACTGGTGTTCTGCTTGGCCTTCCGTGCGGCCAGGGCGAAGTCGTCCAGCAGTTCGTCGGCCTTGACCCTGTTCAGCACCGACTCATCCCCCAGCGCGGTCCACGATTCCAGGAACCCCAACCTGGCCAGATGTCGGCTGGTGTGACGGTAGGCCCGCACCGCTTCCTGTGCCGCGTCCCGACACCCGCCTTCCGACACACCGCCCACACGGCCGGCCAGGACCAGGCTGACCGCCAGGCGTTTCAGATCCCACTCCCAAGGACCCGACGCCGTCTCGTCGAAATCGTTGATGTCCATGATGATCCGGCCACCATGCGTGCCGTACAACCCGAAGTTCCCCGCATGCGCGTCCCCGCATAGCTGGGCTTCCAGACCAGTGGCCGGACCAGCGGCCAGGTCCCCTGCCATCAGTCCGGCACTTCCCCGGAAAAAAGTGAATGGAGAGGCAAGCATCCGGCGCACCCGAAGCGGAATAAGCCCCGGCAGACGGCCTTCATTGCTTGACTGCACGAAGTCGGCCACGGCAGGCCTGCGGGCGGCCAGGTCAACGGACCGGTGAGTCTGGTGATCGACGCGCCCGCGCAGAGCCCGGCCGCGTTCGTAAACCTCTTCCGGGTCCATCCACTGCCCCAGCACCGCAACTCCTAGCCCTTAGAAATCACTCATGCAGCCTCACATCCGTCACGAACGCGAAAGATCACCCCTCCTTCAGATGCCTGAGTGGAACCCGACCGGGTCAGTGGTGCCGGCGTCGACGAATCAGCCGCATCAGCATCCTGATGAAACCATTCGGGCGATGCTCACCGTATCCGCCGTGCCGTCCGTGCTTGTAGTGATGCCCATGACATGACCGTTTTCCTGATCATAGTGAATCGCCCCGGGTGTAGTGGAGGGCGAGTTTCTCCCATCGCCGGCTGGAGTTGGGGCTTCACCTCACGGTCGTTCTCGTTCTCGATGCGCGTGAGGTATCCGATCGAGGAGTGCAACCGATTTTCGTTGAACCAATGTCACCCGGGATAGGTGGCGAGCTCAAGTTCGTCGGCGCTGCGGAACTGAAGCGCTGAGTTTTGTTGGAGGCTCCACACCATCCGGACCGCGGCCTCCTCCTCCGGCGAATACCGACCGTCGGCTTCTCAGAGCCCAAACTACCCAATAACCCTAATCCTCGTTCCCAAGGCCAGGAGCCTCCAACAAAACTCAGCGTGCTTCGCGCACCCATACTTCTCACACTTGGCTTTGGTCTCCTCGTCGGTGCAAACCGGAGGGCTCGCCTCAATCCGTGCAGCTAAGCCGACCGGCAGACAGCCTACGCGCCTGAGTCGTCAATAGCAGAGGTTCGCCTACAGACTTGTGGCGTTGCTCAAGGCCCTGAGCGGAGAAGCCGAGCCGCGCGGTGCACTGCCATTCGAGATTCCCTCAAGCATGGCCGCTGTTGAAGCCAGCCGTCCAGACGTCCCGTTCGACACGGCAACGCCACGTTATCAGTTCGGCTTCGGCCTGCGTTACATGAGCTAGTAACCGGAGGACACCAGCTGTGGGCGACCCGTCTCATTCACTGACGCAGGCGTAAACCGCGCTATTCGACAGTCCGACGCATCTCTGGGAATAGCCCCATCGGCGGTTGTTCGTACGGCAGAGGCTCGCCGCGCTTGTTTTGATCGTACGAGGCGGCAAACGGACCGTTCGAGCTGAGCAGCGCGGGCATGTGGTGGTCGGCGTGATCGCGCCACCAGACGCTCATCCCAGTAGCGGGGTCGAGTCGTAGGTGTTCCCAGGCGCGCCAGAGCGCGTCGAGCCGGCTGAGGGCTTCGGGGTATTCCCACCACCGGGCGGCCCATTTCATGCCTCCCTGAGCGCCCACAGGACGCCGATAAACCTTGATCAGGTACTCGCGCACGAACTCATCGACGGACCCGTAAAACAGGTCCGCCTCGGGGGTCTCGCCAGCGTCGACGGCCGTGCCCTGCTCGTCGAACTCATCGTCGCGCATGTCGTCTTCGTAGCTCACAGCCGGTCCTCTCGTGACGTGGCCGCGTCGAGCCACGCTTGTGCGACCGACCCATCAGACGGGCTCACAGTGGCGCCAGGAGCCACAGAGGGCGCATTGGCGGGGTCATGGGCGGCGATCGACGCCCGAATGGCGTCGGCCTGGTCGCCGCGCCTCCATGGCACGGTCTCGACGAGAGTGGCGGGGGCGCCGGAAGCGAACACGACTGCGCGGCCGCGCGGAAGCGCGGCCAGGTCGGCAACATCCATCGTGCGCTCACGACGAATCGAGTTCGACGTCGAGCGTCCGCCGCGGCCGACGCTGACCGAGGCGGTGCGCTTGTCGCGGTCACCGATCAGCTGCGACATTTCGGACAGGAACTCGGTCTCGGACACGCCACCGCCGTAGACCTTCACATTCGAGGCCGACCACAGCTTGCGCATACCGTTGCGGCCCCACACTTCCACGCCCTGAGACCAGGACTGCAGGATGGTCATCAGGACGATGCCGCGCGACCCGTAGTGCGAGTACAGATCCGGCAGGGCCTCCCACCGGCAGACGTTCGCGGCCTCATCGAGGACCCCGAGCATTGGGGTCGCCAGGCGGCCGCCCGCTTGCGTGGTGGCCAGCTGCTCCGCGGCCTCGATCGTTGCCGCGGTGAGCGCCGTGACGAGAGGGCCCGCAGTGCCCTTACCCTCCTTGGAGAGACTGTAGAGAGTGTCCGAGCTGCGCACGAACACGTGCGGGTCAAAATGCGGCCGCCGGTCGCCGCCGACGTTGCCACCGGTCGGGGTGACCCAGGCGGCGATCTTCCGACCCTTCAAGCAGGAAGCCATCTGCTGAGCCGTGCCGAACACACCGGAGCGCTGATCGGGCGCGGCGAACACGTAGCCGGCGACCGCATCGGCCACCTGGTCGTACCCGTGGTCGCGGAGAATGTCGATCGCCTTCTCGTCGCTAGGCCGGGTGGTCCAGGTGAACACCTGAGTGATCGGCAGATTGTCCAGCGCGGCCGCCAGCAGCAGCCCGGCGAGGAGATCCTGCCCGGCCGGGTCGAAGTACGCATCCGCGCGCGCGTCACCCGCGCGTGAGCCAGAGGCGAAGTGGTTGGCTAGCTTCGCCGCCTGTTCCTCGTCGGTGACGTAGGACAGCGGGTTCCACCACCACGACGGCGCTTCCAGAGCGATCCCCTGAGGATCGAACGCCCAGACCGTGCCCTTCTGGGCTCGCACGTCGCGGGTCGCGTCGAGCACGTCGCGCTTGTTCGAGGTGACGATGACAGCGCCCGGCGCGCTGAGGATCGCGGGGATCGCCCGCGAGGTCGTCTTACCGGTTCGCGGCCCCCAGACGTCGACGTGCATGTCTTCCGGGGAGCCGTAGAGCCACTGGCGCCCGGCGACGGTGATGCCGATCGGCACGCCGAGCCATCCGGATACACCGAGCCGCTGCGCGGTGCTCTTGGCACCCTTGGTGGAGAGCGCGGCCAGGTCGCGGCCGCGGCCCATGTGACCGGCAGCGTGGTCGACGCGGGACCGGCGCCGACCACGCTTCACGAGTGCGACCACGACCAGGATCGCGAGGGCAACGACAATCGCCGCGGCGACGATCAGGATCCAGGTGGCAGACGGCGGCCACACGTAGGTGCCCTTCAACGTGCCGAAGAACACCGTGAACGGGTTCAACGGCAGGCCCGGGTTCACCCCGTCAAGCTTGGAGCCGAGAGTGACGGCGACCCACAGGCCGCCGACGAGCACAACGACGATGCCGATGAACACCCAAACTAGAGCACCGTCGCCAGCAGCGGACGGTTCCTTGATGCGGTTGGTGGGGCTCATGCCAGAACCTCGGCGCGGCCAACCGTGCCGGTGCGGGACACAGCGTGCCACAGCTTGTTCGTGTCGTTGATGTGCAGCTCGGCGTCCGTGAGCTCCACGGTCAGCGGGATCCCGGGGCGACCGCCGACCTTGATCAGGAACTTGCCGCGGCCGGGAGGGTCGGCCTCCTGACCGGTGATCGGGTCCCACGCGGGCGGGTCCTGCCAGCCCTGCAGCATCTCTTGTTCGGCGCGGGACATGCTGATGGCGCTGTTCAGCAGCGGCATCTCCTTGGAGGGAAGGCCGCCGCAGATGACCATGCCGGAGCGCTCGACGAAGCCAGCCGCTTTCATCCGGTCCTCTTCGGTGGGCAGCGACATGAGGTCGCTCATCGTGTGGGAAATCATCGTCATGCCGACGCCGCGCTGCCGGTTCAGCCGAGTCAGCGCGTCCACCCGGTCGACCATGCCGCGGCCGGCGCGCAGCGCGCGCCACAGCTCGTCGAGGATCACGAAGTAGTGCCGACGCGGTTCGAGGCCGGCATCCGCCAGAGCGTTCGACACGTTGACGGTGCCGAACCCGGCCGACCAGCACGCGAGCAGGACGGCAGCCTGCAGGTCCGTCTCGGAATCGTCGATGGTGGAGACGTCGTAGACCACTGGCCGGTCGCGGCGCATCGGTGTGGTGGTCTGCCGTGAGAACAGCTCGCCCAGTCGGCCTCCGGTGGTGAGGCCGATGAGTGACGCTTCCAGATTTTCGGTGATCGCGTCGTAGCGGGCGCGGTCGCCGCGATCCAGCGCAACGGCGCGCAGCTCGGGCGGCGCCTCACGGATCAGGTCCAGCAGATCCTTCAACACCGGCACGCCGTCGTGCTGGTCGTCGAGCAGCTTCAACGCCCGGTCGACGATGGTCTCCTCCCGGTCGGTCGGAGGCGACTTACGCATGATCGTCAGAAGCGCCGACACCATCGTGAGCCGGCGGCCGTGCGCATCCTGCAGGACCTCCGCGGCCAGCTCGTCGTCGCGCTTCGCCCGCTCGGTGCGAGTGGTGACCGAACCGACGAGCGCAGCGATCCGCTCCCGGATCAGCTGTGCCCGTTCGGGATCCTCCGGTACCTCGAGCGCGTGCAACTGCACAAGCTCCGCTTCCTCCGCAGCAGCGGACTCACGCTCGGCGTGGGCGGCGTCGCGGAGCAGCTGCGCCGCTTCCTTTGCTTCGCCCGGGTCGAGGATGTTTAGGAACCCGCGGCCGCGGCCGAGACGGATCACCTGACCGCCGAGGGCTTCGATCAGATCCACGTAGTCCGGCTTCAAGTCACCCAGCACGAGCGGCTGGACACCGTACCCGGCAAGTCCCGTCGCCATCCGTCGGACGATGGTCGACTTCCCCAAGCCAGGCTTGCCGAGTACGAAGGCGGACGGGTTGGAGATCAGATTCGCCCGCTGGAACCACGAAATCGGGTCGCAGCAGACGGTCCCTCGATTGACCAGGTGCCGCCCAAGCGGCACACCGATCATCGGCGCACCCGTGCCCACACCGAACGGCCACAGGCCGCACACCTGAACGGTGGTGCCGCGCCACTCCGGGGCGGCGGAGAGCACCATCATCTCGCCGCGGCCGCGTCCCGGGTATCCACGCGCCGGGACACGCCTCGGGGTCGCGGTGGTCGTGGCAGGTGCCGCCGCTTGCGCGGCCGCACGCTCGGCCGGGCTGCCCGAACGGGAGAGCTTCTTGAACCAGGTAGCCATCAGAGTGCCCCCCGCAGCTCGGCAGGCAGTTTCAGGTGCTTAGGCACAACGATCCCCAGCGGGAGCGCCGCAGCAAACGCGGAGTCCTGAGCGCCGGTCACGACGCGCAGCCGAAGACGGGCCGTGGCCGACAGGTTCTCGATCGCCGCTTTGGCGTCGGCGGCGCGGGTCGGGTCGGTCACCGTGGCGGTGACGACCATGCCGAAGTTCACCAAGCCAGCGCCGTTCGCCTCTTCTTCCGCGGTTGCCATTGCGGCGCGGGTACCCACGACGTCGCGGGCGGTAGGTCGGTCGCTGGAGGTCATGTTGAAGCTCGCCGCGCGAAGGTCGGACTGGACGATCGCCGCGGCACGCGCAACGTCGATCGGCCGATACAACCAGGTCACGCGCTTGCGCGCGATATCCCGATGCGGGGCCAAGAACCGGGTGAGGATGTTCGCCTGCACGATGCCGCGCGGAGCCTCCGTCATCTGCCAGGTCACCGACACCGCCGAGTCGTGCCGGTAGCTGTCCCAATTCGCCTGAGCGCCAGACGGACCGACGTCCGACCAGCGCAGCTCGAACGGCTCGCCCGACTGGTGCGCGTCGTCGATCAGCTCCGCAATCTCCGGGTCATACGCGATCCGAATCACTTCACACAGCTGCTGCGCGCCCAGCGGACGCGCAGCACCGGCACCGGTAGCAGAAAGCGCCTGAGTCAGACCCGGGAGCCGTGCCGCGAGTTCACGGCCCATCTCATCGGCATCGCGACGTCGACCATTCGCGCGCGTGGCTGCTGCGAACGTAATCGACACGTACGCGCGCACCGTGGCCGACCCCGACGGGTAGCTAGCCACAACCTCGCGGAGCATCGCCTGAGCGAACGCCGGCGCCTCCGGGTCGATATTCAGATTGACCTCACCACGCAGACGCCGCCCGGTGTCGGGCGCGGTCTCGATGGTGAGAGCGGCCGCGACGATGCCGGCCTCATCGCCCAGGTTCGCCAGCCAGTGACCCCAGTCAGCTACCCAGCTGTCGATCTGCTCCTGATCAACCAGAGCGGCACCATCCGGTTCCGTGCCGATCACGACGGTGTAGTCACCGGCCGAGGGAACGTAGACCATCGCGAACGGCCGCCCGTAGGAGTCCGTGTACTCGCTGAGCCGGGACTGTGCCGCCAGCCCCGGCAGCTGGGCGGTGCCCCAGTCGGTCCGGCCGAGAGGGCCAGAGCGGTAGAGGTTCGAGCCCGACGAGCGGGCGCGCATCCAGTTCAGTCGGTTCGTGGTGCGGGTGAGCGCGCTCTGGCCGTGCTTGTCCTTCACCGCGACGGTGAGCAGGAAGCCGGCCATGATCGCGAACACGATCACGCCGTTGATGAGGCCGCCGAACATGACGGTAATGACCGTCGCGACCAGACCCGCCAGAAGCACGATCGTTCCGACCATCCCCAGCCCCAGGAGGCCGGGCGTCGTCGGCCGACGCCAGTTCCCATACGTACGGACCTGCGCTTGCGTGTTCGTCATGCTCGCTCCTAGTTACTTCCCGACGCGCCGTCACCGGCCGCGTCTGCCGCAGCGGTGCGCACAGCACCGACCGCCTTCTGTCCGGCCTCGAGGCCCTTCTGCGCAGCCATAACGCCGACGCCCACGGGACCGGCCGCCGCAGCACCGGCACCAGCCCCAGCGCCAGCGGCCTTACCCGCGGTCGCAGCCGTCCCAGTGGACGCCGTACCGGTCGGTGCGGGCGCGGGCTTTGTGGCAGGCGTATTGGACGCGCCTGTCGCCTTCGGATTCGGGGTAGAACCGCCCCCGCCTCCGGAGCCTCCGCCCGTATTGGCTTTGCGGATCGCCCCGGTGGCCAGCTCAGCGGCTCCTGCTCCCGCTCCTGCGGCGAGGGCCATGCCCGCGCCACCGCCCCCGCCGACCTGCGACACCATCGGCGCAACGAACCGCATCAGCGCCGGAAGGGCAACAAGCGCCATCGCCATCAGCGCGAGGCCAGTGAGGATCTTGATCAGCCCAGAGCCGTCATCCTTGAAAAGGTCCGCTCCGGTCAGCTTGAACGCGGCGGCGTAGACGATCGCCGCAGCGGGCTTGTAGAGAATGAACGCGATCAGCCAGCCGGAGCACTTCTTGAACCAGGACCGACCCGTCTCCGTGTTCGTGAACGCGGCGGAAATGGGGAAGATCCCGGCCAGGAGCACCAGCATTCCCCCGCGGATCACCATCAAGATCACCTGGATATACGCGAAGAAGGTCGCGATGATCCCAACGATGAGCAGGGCAATGAGGCCGATCCCGCTCGTCGAAGCGATGCCGATCATGGCGGTGATGTTCTGCCCGAAGTCCTTGCCGGTTGCTCCGTCCAGAATCCAGGTCGAGAAGCCATCAGCGGCCGCGACGGCGAGACCGATGCCGGTCAGACCGGCAGCCGAGACCACGACCAGAGTAAAGAGCGACTGCAGCAGGTCCTTACCGGCCTGAGCCCGCTGCGTCCAAGCCATCCGAGCGCCGGCGATGATCACCGAGAGCACCGCAAGGCCGCCCGTGTACCACCACAGGGAGTCTTGGATGTAGCCGACCGCATCCGAGGCGTTCGAGGATCCCATGCCGGGGAGCAGTGCCCCGACGATCGCGGAGGCTCCCGAAATGAGAATGACCGCGCCGATGATGACACCTAGACGGCCGAGATGCCGCTCACCGTCGCCGCGGCGACGGTTGACCGCCAGTAGTGCGCCCCCTGCGATCAGCGAAAGAACACAGATCGCGAGCGAGATCCACACCGACCACTGCAGGATCGTCAAGAACCCCGACGCACCTGCAGCGCCCTCCGCAGAGTGATTCGCCGCGGTCGATCTTCCCCCGGTGAGGTTCGGCGTCGGCACGAGAACCCAAATCGATCCGAGAGCAGCGAAGGCCTTCCCAACGCCTTCCACGACGTTGTTGACCAGCTGCTGCAGGCTGTCGTTCGTCGCTTTCGAGACGATCGCCCCTCCGGCACAGACCAGATCAAGCGGTGCACATCCGGCCATCGTTACGCTCCAGACCAGGGCGTGTAGCCGCCGAGACTCTGCAAGGCCGCGGGCGGGATCGGCAGATTCCCGCTGTTGTCAGTGACTAGCTTCCAGTCGCCCTCAACCCACGTCAGCTTCAGTACGAGGCTCACCATTTGACCCGTCGAATAATTGAGCGCCAGGTCGACCGTTGCGTTCTTTCCGTCGTACGAGTCGACCTTGAATCCGGCAACTTGTGCGCGGTATCCCGCCGAGTCTGAGCTCTGGGTGCTCTGAGCCTTTGCAGCCTCGCGACCGGGGCCGGGCGCGATAAGGCTCGGTAGCTTTGTTCGAGTCGTGGCGTCACTGCCCAGGGCAATGAAGTTCGCCGCAGAATAAAGCGCTCCGGTAGCCGTGTGGGCATAGCAGCTGCGGAAGCCGTCTGACTCGATTTTTCCGGGACCCGCGCCCTTTGGATCGGTCGGAGCGGCGATGGTTCCGACAAGCTCCCAGTTCGACTTGGGAGCGTCGTCCAGCGACGACTTGGCCTCAAATCCCTTCAGCCCGCAAACGCTTGGGTCGGCATCCGCGGCCGCGGAATGAGTGGGTGTGCTCGAGGACGTCGGTCCGGCGGTCGGCTTCGCCTGGCCACCAAGCACAGAGCTGACCACCAGGACGACTGCGCACAGCAGCACAACCGCGACAATGACCGCTGCGAGGATGAATCGGCGGCTGGTGAACGGGTTCGCGTCGTTGGGCTGGTTGTCGGACATGCGTCTGTTCCCTTCGTTCAGCTGACGAGGAAGCCGACGAGGCTTGCGGCCCCGGCGATGACGATCACGCCGGCCATGGCCATGCCGAGCGCTCCGAGGTGCGCTCCGCCCTCACCGCGGCGGCTCTCGATCGCGAGCTTCGCGCCGATGATCATCAGACCGATGATCACGACGCCGAGGGCGAGCCACTTCACCCAGCCCATGACGGCGATGAACTTCTCCGATCCAGGAGGGGCCGAGCCGTTCCCGGGGTCGGGAACGTCCAGCGGAACAAAGGAATTCACGGTGTCGAGAACGGTGTGCAGATGGTGCATGGTGCTTCCTTTCGGTCAGGCCGTTAGGCGCTGGTCGTGTTGGCCAGGTCGCTCACCGAGGCGATGAGCGTCCGAACGTCTTTTGGTGCGTGCTCGAGGTCGGGCGTCTCCCCGAGCCTCCAAGCCTCGATCCAGGGCACGTGCCAGGCGTGGGGCACTCCCCCGGAGACCAGGTGCGCCAATTCGCGCAGAGGCTTCGGGAGCTTGCCGGGCGCGTCGGCCACGATCACCAGCCCCAAGAGGTTGACGGAGGGGAGCGCGCCGGAGGCCCACTCGATCGCTGCCCGCTGCGCCGCGGCTAGGCCCGCTGCGTTCGACCGGGCAACGAGGACGACGTTCGTTGTCGCTCCGTCGTGCCCGATAGGCCAGGCATGCCCGGTAGTACGGGATCCGGCGACCAGGTTCGCCAGTGTGGTCTCCCCCGCACCACCGTGAACACCCAGCCACCACAACGGCGCGGGACGATTGACGTCCCTCCGTGGAAGCCGGTCGGCGTGGTCGGGCGCGGGAACGCCCGGCTGAGGAGCGGCCGGGCGTGGGAGCTCGCGGCGAGCCCGGAGGGGTGGCGGTGCCTGCTGCGGTACGGCCGGTCCTGCTAGCCACGGGTGTTGAGAGTCCGTCACCGAAATCCCCCTTCTCGGAGTCGACTATCTTGTCTACCGCCAAGTATCACCCGAACGGGGGGCGACTATCGACATACTGTCAACATGGTTACTTCAGCCCCCGGAAGGAAGCTTACTCCGAATGAATGCAAATAGAGCTAAACAATGGCAAACAGTGGCATCTAACTTAAACAATGGCATCATTACACAGCATGGAATGGTTTGCGGTTGACATGGGCGCACTCGACGATCTCTTCGAGGGTCTCCCGACGACCCTCAGCGTGAGCGAGGCCGCGAAGGTGTTCAACGTGAGTGAGCACATCATTCGCGCAGCGATCGGCTCTGCCGACCCCGACGAAAAGCTCCCAGCCCTAAATCTTGGTCGCGGGTACACGATCCTTACCGCCGACTTCAAGAAATGGGCGTTGCGGCGCTACACCGGCCACAGCGACAACTAGGAAGGCAGCGACATGGCTCAGCAGGAAACCTCTCACCCCACCATCCGGGCGATCGTGAACCCGGATGCAACCGGGGTGCTGGTGATCGAGGGGACTCACCACGAGGTCGCCGGCCACAACGACACCCACGTCCGCGAACAGATCCTCACCCAAGTCACCGGCCGAGCGCGCATGTACGGCCGTCCGGTGATGCTCATCACGCAAGACGCGATGGGGCAAGGGCAGCTGATCGTGTCCCCGGACGGCAGCGTCGAGGCGGTCGGAGAATTCATCCCTGCTGAGCCAGCACCGATCGCAGAAGAAGCCGTGCAGCGGGTGGAGGTGTCGTCGGCCTACGACGTCGAGCGTGTACCTCCGCCCCCTGCCGTGAACCCGACGCCGCCGACTGCAGCGGAGCCGGCCACGGTGCCACAGCAGGCGGCCCCGCCGCAGGCGACGATCAGCGAACGGCGCGCAGCGCGCGCCTCCTTCCTCGAGAAGGAAGCACCGGAGCAGCCCGCCACGCAAGGATGGCGCGGCGTGCTCGCTCGCGTCGGCGTCCAGGTCGCGCCTTCCGAGTCGGTGCTGGCCGAACGCCGCGACGTCCACGCAGTGAGCCAGCACTGGCCCGGCCCGCGGACGATCGCGATTGTGAACGGCAAGGGCGGGGCGAACAAGACCCCGACGACGGCACTCCTGTCGGCCGTGTTCGCCCGCTACGGCGGTTCAGGCGTGCTCGCCTGGGACAACAACGAGACTCGCGGCACGCTGGGATGGCGCACCGAGCAAGGCCCGCACGAGGCCACCGTGCACAACCTCCTGCCCGAGACCGAGCGGCTGCTCTCCCCCGCCGCCCAGTCCTCCGACCTGGCACACTTCGTGCACCACCAGACCGGCGACAAGTACGACGTGCTGCGCTCGAACCCGCAGGCTCTCTCCGCTGACCAGCGGATCAGCCGCGTCGAGTTCGACGCGCTGCACCAGGTCGCCAGCAAATACTTCCGGCTGATCTTCATCGATTCTGGCAACGACGAGTCCGCCGAGCGGTGGCAGCAGATGATCGATCGCAGTGACCAGCTCGTGATCGCCACCACGGCGCTCGGAGAGCACGCGGAGGCCGGCGCTCTCCTGCTCGATGGCCTCGCCCAGCGCGATGAACGCTCCGCAGCTCTGGCCGATAACGCCGTGGTGATCGTTTCCCAGTCGGAAAAGAGCGCCGACAAGGGCGACGCGCAGCAGATCGCCAACGGATTCGCGTCGATCGCGCGCCGCGTGGTCACCATCCCGTTCGACGAGGCGCTGCACAGCGGGAAGATCCGCTATGACGCGCTGAACCCCATCACGCGGCGCGCGTGGCTCGCCGCGGCCGCCGCGGTGGCGGAGGGCCTGTGAAGCGCACCATCGGAGTTGCCGGTGTCGCCCTCGCCGCGCTCGTGCTGACCGGCTGCGCCCCGCAAATGTCGCCGGTCTCAACACCCGTCGCGACCTTCCCGGACGGGACCACCAAAACCCCGCGCTCCACCCCGACTGACGGACTCGACGATGGGCCGAGCGCTCCGACGCCGCCCGCAGCTGACTCGACCAGCCAGGCGGCGGCCGTGAAGCTCGCGGAGAAGTTCATGACGGCCTTCGCGCGCCCGCAGCTGGACGCCACGTCGTGGATGAACGCCCTGTACCCGATGCTCACGCAGCAGGGCGCGGCCGCCTACGAGGGCACCGACCCATCGAACGTCCCGGTCCACCGCGTCACCGGCAGCGGGACCGTCGTAGACGGGGCAACCGACTACGCCCTGGTCGTGACCGTGCCGACCGATATCGGCACTTACGCCGTCTCGCTCACCCGGAAGGCTCCGTCCGACCCTTGGCTCGTCGACCGAATCACGCCACCGGGGAGGTAGACACATGCAGCAAGGCGGCAAGGGGGTGCTCGCGTTACTGCTCGTCCCCGTCCTCTTCGTCGGACTCCTGTTCGGCTTCATCCTGCTCCTCGGCGGCAGCAACGCCGCCGCAGCCGCGTGCGGCCCGGCCGGCGCCGGCGTCAAGGTCGACGAGAACACCGTGCCCACCGCAGCCGTGGCCGGCTACGGGCACGACCAGCTCGTGAACGCCGCCTACATCATGAACGCCGCCGAAGCGCTCGGACTCAGCGCCCAAGCACAGCAGATCGGTGTCATGACCGCGATGGGCGAATCCGGCCTCCGAGTGCTCAACTACGGCGACCAGGCCGGCCCCGACTCCCGCGGCCTGTTCCAGCAGCGCGACAGCTGGGGCAGCCTCGCAGACCGGATGGACCCCTTCAAGTCCGCGACCCTCTTCTTCGAGCGATTGAAGAACGTCCCCAACTGGGAGACACTCGAGCCCACGCTCGCCGCCCACAAGGTGCAGGTCAACGCCGACCCGTACTACTACGCCAAATACTGGGACGCGGCCGGGCAGGTCACCGCCGCCCTCAGCGGCGTCACCGCCTCCCCGTCTACCGGATGCGGCAGCGGTGCCCTAGGAATGCCGCTCGATACGCCGTTCAACATGACCGACAAGTTCGGCCCGCGCAGCTCGCCCACCGAAGGAGCAAGCAGCTACCACCCGGCCGACGACCTCCAGAACTGGCCGAACCCGTGCGGCAAGCCCATCTACGCCATCCAGCCCGGCACCGTCGTTCTCTCCGACCGGCTCTACCTCTCGATCAAGAGCCCCGACGGCTACACGATCTCCTACCTGCACAGCCACCAATCCGACCGACTCGTGAAGGTCGGAGACACGGTGCAGACCGGCGAGAAGATCTCCCTCGTTGGCGACGAGGCACCGGCCACCGGATGCCACCTCGACCTCCGCATCAACGTCGTCGGCAACATCAACCCGCAAGTAGCGACGCTCCCCCTCGACCCCGCCGTGCCCGGCTGGGTCGACCCCGAGAAGTTCTACGAACTCTTCGGCATGACCCTCTGCAACGACACCTGCCACAGGAACTACTGATGCCGACCTTCATTCCCGCCCAACCCCGTCTGAGCGCCATCGTGCGCGCCGACGCATCCGGCGAACTCACCATCAGCGGAACCTCCCGTCCGCTGATCGCAGCCGACCCTGCACGGCTACGCGCCGGCATCATCGCCCGCTGCGCAGCGATCGGGCGCCAGGTCGGCCGCCCAGTAAGGCTGACCGTCGTCGACGTCGACGGCACCTACCAGCTCGGCATCCACCCCGACGCCTTCGTGCAGATCCTCAACCCGGACGGCACCGTCGACGACGCTCCCGAGAGCGCACAGCGCATCATCGGAGACTCTCCCTGCCGGCACTGCAGCAAGCCGCAGTCCCTCCGCAACAACTACTGCACCTTCTGCGGCGTCAAGTCTCCACACGACGTCGAAGCAGGCCCTGCATCGCTGCGGGAGCGCAACTACCAATGACCCGACATGTCAACTTCGGATCGCGCCATACCGGCGCGCCTCACTGTTTCAGTTACAGAAACTGGATTGAATCGGCACATGAACAAGCGCACTGCTACCGGCGGTCGTCCAAGCAAGGGACAGCGCAAGGCTCTTATGTCCCGAGTTGCAGTCCCCGTCGGCGAAAAGATCGAAGAGCAGGCCGCCGCGGCCGGCTATCAGTACGTCGGAGATTACATCGCGTCGATCCTTGCCCGCGAAGCGGGCATGCCGGAGCTGGCGCCTGTTCAAGCCGATCGAACGCGACTGGAGCTGCCTATCCCAGCCGCTTAAATCAAATGGCCCGCCACCTAGGTGACGGGCCGAAGCTTGATGCCGCTCATCTGACTAGTTTGGCGACCGGGACGATGAGGGGCTGTTTGAAAGATCCGGGACAAGCCCGGGGCTTTGTTTTACCTAGAACCGGGAAGAACTAGGAGTGACGACATGGTAACCCCTCATGCCTCGACGGCGACACATTGTGGTGTCACTTCGGCGTGTCGGCACCTGTCGCTCGCGCCCCTTTCCGGGCTCTCCTCCACGGTCGCCCCCAGACTCCCTCTGTCATCCCGCAGAGGTTCACGGCCGCGCAACCAGCGCGCCTATCTCCTCAGGAGCCGCCCCATAGCAACCGGTTAAACAAAGGTGGCCCGCCATCGAGATGGCGGGCCAAAGCCGATGCCTTTGCGTCTGAGAACTTTGGCCAGGGACCAGACGCAAGGTGATGTTCAGAAGACCCGGAAGGACCGGGGGATTTGTTACGCCCAGATCCAGGACCTGGAGGTGAGACCATGATAGGCACAAATAGTCCCAAATACGACGATTTGGCCGGCTTCAACGTGCGCCAGTCTGCTGGCGATGTTGATGCAGCTTGGGAGCTGACCCGCCGAATCAGCCCGCGCGATCGCGTGCGCGTGATGAAGCGAGACGCCTACGGCCGCCTCGACGAGAACAGCTATCCCAGCTTCTACCGCGTCGGACCGAGCGCACCCGCAACGCCGTGGTGCATCCGCCTGGCCGACGATGCTGGCCTGTTCCGGCTGCTCTGTTTCGACTTCGACGGCAAGGACAAGCACGGCGTCGACGCCGAGCTCATGGAGCGCGCCGTGGACGAAGCCGACGCCCTCGCCGTTATCCTCGACGAACTCTCCATCGCCTATGTGCTGTGTCAGTCCTCCGGCACCGGGGGCCGCCACATCTGGATCGCCGTACCGGGCGGCGCTCCGGCCGGCGTCGTGGCGTCACTCGCCCGCGCCGCCCGCGCGAACTATCGCACCCTCGACCACGGCATGCTCCTGAACGTGCGCGAGGGCGCCGCCCGGCCGCCGCTTTCACCCCACCGCGACGGCTCCTCGTCGACCATCATCCGAGGCAGCCTCGACGCGCTCACGGCCAGCAGGATCGTTCCTGACGAACTGGTCGGCCTCGCAGCGGTCCTCGACGAGCGGAAACCCGCTCTGAGAGCCGCTGAGAGCGCACCATCCGGCCCCGTCGACCGCTCACACCGCGCGCACCGACAGCTCACCGCCGCCGGCGCCGCCCACATGGCCACGATCGACGGCGGCAGCAACCCGTCCTGGACCGGGTTCATGTGCCTCCTGGCAGCCGCTAACGCCGGGTGGTCCCTGGCCGACGTCGAACACGCCGCCAAGACCGCCCCCGGGATGGAGCACTACCGCACCAAGAACACCGGCCGCGGCACGCGCCGGCGCCGCTCCCCCGGTGAGGCACGCGAACGGCTCGAACGGCAATGGGCCAAGGCGCAGCAGTACGCGGCCGTACAACGGCCGCTCCCGGCCGCACGCGAGCCCCGCGACCTGACAGAGCTCGACGCCATCGTGCGCGACGTCGACGACCTCCTGACGCGATTCCGCGTCGCCCCCGGACGCTGGGGACGGACAGAAGCCGCGCTCTCCGAGCGCTCCATCCTGACCGCCCTGGCCTACCTCACCCTGCAGACCGGAAAACGGGTTGTAGCGGCCTCCATCCGTGACCTCGCCCTGATGGTCGGGCTCGGCCGCACCACGGCCGCAGACGCCCTCCAGCGGCTCGCACGCGACGGATACGTGCAGAAGGTCACCACCACCGACGGCGGCAACGCCGCCGAATGGCGCTTGACCCTCACACTTTCCACAACCTCCGGCACAGTCCGGTCACAACCTCTAGATAACCCCCGCCCCCCGGCTGATCTCTTCAACGCTCGCGCTGTGCAAGTAGCCCAGCTCGAGGACGAACTAACAGACAGCCGACACGACCTCTTCACCCGCGCCGGCCTCGGTCATCTCGCCGGAAAGCTCTACGCCGCCCTCCGTCAACACCCGGCACTCACCATTGAGACCGCATCACGCATCCTCGGTACTGGCACCCGCCACACCACGAGGATCCTCAGCCGTCTCCGCCGTCATCGCCTCATCGTCAAACACCGGGAAGGATGGGCGAGAGCCAAGCGAGATCTCCGAGACCAGGCAGCTCGCATGCTTGGTCTCGACGGAACGCTTCTCGATCGAGCCGAACGATATCGAGCCGAACGCGAAGTATGGGCATGGTGGCAAGCCGAGCTGACCACCATGAATGCCTCCCCCAGGATGCGTCCAAAACGCCGAAATGCATCGAGCCGGCCACTGTTCGAGGCCGACGCGCCAGGCGAGAGGATCTGGCCTCGCTACCCGCGATCCGCTGACCGTCGAGCTGACCACCGAAGCGCCCGAGAACTCGTCACAGTCGGCGCCCTCAGCCCCGAAAGCCGCTGGCAATACCTCGGAGACGCCGCCTAGCGCCGATCGCGAATTGCCCGAGCCGGCGTGGCTATGGTGGACGCGTGGATACAAAGGCTTTCGGTGCTCTCGGGGCGTGTGTTGCCGTTCTCGCTGTCGTCCTCTGCAGCTTGGCGGTCGCCATGAAATTGCCGACGCCCGTCGAGGTCGGCATGATCGCAGGAGCCTTACTGCTGTTGGTGTCTGCCGGTGGGCTGATCGGTGCCGGTATCGCCGCGCAGAAGAAGTCTGCGCGCTAGATCCATTCGTCCGGCATGCCCGGCCGGCGGGAGCGTGACGAGCTCAATTCGAGCCGCTGCGCGGCACTGTTCTTGCTGCGCTTTTTCGTCTGTCTGGCCGTTCATCGTAGTTCGCTCCGCGCCTACGTTCCGGGCTTTCGCGGCATATCCTCGCTGCGCTCCGGTATTCCACGACCCGGTACTGCGGCGCTCCCGCTCTCTATCGATTTCTCTCGCCAGACAGGCAAAAAAATCAGTTGATCGGGAGAGAGACCGTGAACACCACTACCGCAAGCCAGGGAACCATCGAGCACATCGACCCCAACGCGATCATCATCGAAGCCAACGTGCGCCCCAGCGCCCCGCTGACCAAGGAGTTCGTGGCCAGCATCCGCGAGAACGGCGTTCTGACGCCGGTTCTTGCCAGGCGCGACGCCCAGGGCAACATCCTGGTCCGGGCAGGCCAGCGCCGCACTGTGGCCGCGCGTGAGGCCGGACTGGACAGCATCCCCGCCTACATCGTTGAGGCGGACGAGGCCACCGTGGAGCGCATCGTGCAGCAGATGGTCGAGAACGACCAGCGCGAAGCCCTCACAGACGGCGACCGGGCTGCAGCGTTCCAGCAGCTCGCCTTCGAAGGACTCAGCGCGACGGCGATCGCCAAGCGCACCGGGACCAAGCAGGCCGTGGTCAAGAACGGGCTGGCCGTCGCAGAGAACGCCGTCGCCGCATCCGCGATCCAGGAACACCAGCTCACCCTCGACCAGGCCGCAACCCTGATCGAGTTTGAGGACGACGAGGCCACTCGCGCCGAGCTGATCAAGATCGCAATCGACGACCCCGGCCAGTTCGCCCACGCGGCCCAGCGTGCTCGCGACGACCGCGCCCGGGGACAGGTCAAGGCGCAGGCCGAGGACGAACTGCGCGGCCGCGGCTACGAAATCCTCGACCACGACCGCGGGTACTACGACACCGACTACATCAACATCCGCGAGCTGACCACCGCCGAAGGCGAGCGGGTCACCCCGGATCACATCGAGAACGCCGAAGGCCGTGCTGTCTTCGTCCGCGTCTACTTCGATGGCGAACCGAACGTCAGCTACTTCCTCAGCGACCCGAAGGCCGCAGGCTTCAATAGGGCCAGCAGCCAGGGATCCACCAGCGGCCCAATGTCCGACGAGCAGAAAGCCGAACGGCGCACGCTGATCGCCAACAACAAGGCGTGGGCATCCGTGGAAACTGTGCGCCGCGAATGGCTCACGGAGCTCCTGACCCGCAAGTCGCTGCCGAAGGACGCCGCGAAGGTGATCGCCCAGGGCCTCACAACCCACCGCCGCGACGTGGGGGCCGCTGCCGCATCGGGAAACGAGCTGGCCCACCTGCTGCTCGGCATCGAGCGCGGAGGCTACTACGACGACAAGCTCGCCGCTCACGTCGAGCAGTCCCCCACCAAGGCGCAGCATGTCAGCCTCGCCGTGGTGCTCGGCGGCATCGAATCCGCAACCAGCAAGAACACATGGCGATACCCCGAAGCGACCAAAGCCGCGTACCTTTCCCAGCTCGCCGCCTGGGGATACGCTCTCTCAGAAGTCGAGCAGATCGTCATCGACCACGCAGGGACGAATAACGCGCCCCTCGCTGACAGCGAGGACGACCCTGACCTCGACGGCTAGTGAGTGAACGAGCGGCGGGTGTCCCCCACACCCGCCGCTCACACGGCCC
The DNA here is from genome assembly GCF_002105485.1 of Leifsonia sp. NCR5. Lineage (NCBI taxonomy): Bacteria > Bacillati > Actinomycetota > Actinomycetes > Micrococcales > Microbacteriaceae > Leifsonia > Leifsonia sp. NCR5. The sequence continues at coordinate 94,822 of NZ_NCSR01000015.1, read as the reverse complement.
GGGTCGCTCCCCCGGCTGCTGCCCGGGGCCGCTCCCTCCCGGCCCGGCACGGAGGCCGGCCCTGCACCTGAAGTGATATCACTCTGGTATCGGACTGAAAGTGATGTGGGGCAGCGCCCGAGGGGCACAAAATTGCGCGGCGACGCAGCCGCCGCCCTGACTGGTCGCAGCGGAGCCGCTACGCGGCACTCCTCTATTTGGACGTCTTTTGTGACCTTTCCGGCTGGTCATCGTAGTTCGCTCCGCGCCTGCGCCCCGGGCTTTCGCGGCATATCCTCGCTCGCTGCGCTCGCCTGCGGTATTCCACGACCCGGGGCTCCGGCACTCCCGCTCTCTATCGATTTCTCTCGCCGGAAGGCACAAAAAACAGTTGTCCACGCAGGGAGAGAATCGTGACCAAGACCCGTCGACCCGGCAAGACCAGTGAAGAGAAGAAGGCTCAGGCAGAAGCCCTACACAACTCGATCAGCGACCAGGTGAAGCAGCTGCGCGACTCCGACCAGTGGCGGGCGTTCCTCGACTTCGCGAAAGCGTTCCATGCCTATTCGCTGAACAACCTCCTGCTGATCCTCTCCCAGATGCCCGAGGCATCCCAGGTCGCAGGCTTCCGGAAATGGCAGTCGCTCGGCCGCCAGGTGCGCAAGGGCGAGAAGGCTATCCGGATCTTCGGCTACAGCACGAAGAAGATCACCGCGGAGGACGAGAACGGCGACGAGGTAGAAATGCGGGTCGCCCGCTTCCCCATCCTCTCCGTGTTCGATATCGGACAGACCGACCTGGTGGACGGCGCCCAGGACGCGGGAACCCTCACGGCACAGCTCACCGGAGGGGATGATTTCGGCATCGTCGACGCCCTTTCCGCCTACCTCGTCGAGGAAGGTTGGACCGTCGAGCTCCGACCGATCCAGGGCCCCAGGAACGGCTACACCGACCCTGAGGAAATGGTCGTCGTTGTCCACGCCGACCTCAGCCCCGAGCACATGGCTAAGACCCTGATTCACGAGACCGCGCACGTCATCCTGGGCCACACCGAGGACTTGGCCGAGTACGTCGAGCACCGCGGACTGATGGAGACCGAGGCCGAGAGCGTCGCCTACGTCGTCGCCGGCCTGATCGGATTCGACACCAGCGCCTACAGCGTCGGTTACATCGCCGGATGGTCGGGCGCGGATACCGACCTGATCAAGTCCACCGCTGCCCGCGTCCTCCGCGCCGCTCACCAAATCGCCGGAATCCTCGACCCCGCCGATGAGGGCGACGACACCGAAGACGCCGCCTGACACCTGGGAGGGCCGCTCTCGAGCGGCCCTCCCCCACCAACCCAGAAGGAAACCCCATGATCATCACGTACGAGCGGCCCGCCGCTCTCAACTCACAGCAGCTCGACCCCGCCGCGCCCGACGCGGGCCTCAGCCCCACCGGCCAGCAATGCGGAAACACCACCTACGACGTCGGCGGCCTCGAATGGCACTGCACGCGCGCTCCGCACCCGGGAGACGACGAGCACCGCGCCGCATTCGAGCGCAACGGTGAGGGCCCCGAGGGTGCAGTCGGATTCGCGTGGACCTACCAATACGCCGACGACGAGCCGAGCGACGGAATCGACCACGCCGCGCCGACACATTCCCTCACCGTCACACTGCGCTATCCCGAGCGAGCGGGACGGGGCATCGATACCGAAAGTGTCGCGGCCAGCATGATCCGCGCCGCCCTGGATCACTTCTGGGAAGGCGACCACGACGACGTGACAGCCACCACAACCTCCAGCCGAATGGTGCGCCGCCGGTCGTGAGGGAGCCGGCGCCCCTCACACTCCCCCGCACCCGCACCCGCACCCGCAGTCGGCGCGGAGGCTAACCCGACAGGATCCTCTTCGCCGGTCTTTTCGAGCGAGCCGCCGGCTGAACTTCGTCGCTGCCTGAAGGTGCTACGCCAACGGCCGGCCGGCAGGCAGGTTTTTGCCTGAATCCTCGAAACGCTCACCCGCGTTGTACTCCGACTCACGGCGATTCACTTCAGACTCCAGCGCTCGCACGAGGAATGCTGACCATGTGCGATCGCCTGCCTGGAATGCGGTCGCGCGGAAGGCGGCTTTAGCTCGTCGACTCAACTCATCAGGAACATAGAACGAGATCCGGGCCGTATCCTTCGAGCTCGCCTGAGCAGCCGCCTCTAAGGATGTTGACGTGCGGCCTTGAGCGCTATGACGGGTGGCACGAGGACGGGATTTCGAGCTGCTCACTCCCGAATCCGAGCTCCCCTCCTGCCCTTTGGTCGTTTGCTTCGACACCTCGACCGCGGGCTCGTCCACCGCGGGCTGTTCGCGATTCTTCCGCTGGAGCAGGCTGAGATCCAACTGACGTCGAGGAGTAAGGCCCTCAATTCGGCGTGGGCTGTCAACGTCGCTCATGCGGACTGCGCCTCCTCCTGTTCGGCCGCGGTGATCCGCGAAACGATCTCTTGGCTCAAGTTGAAGTAGTCGTCAGCGACTGAGCCTGCTGTGCGCGGTGCGAGCTGCGACGCTGTCGCTTCGCCGCGAAGCACCTGGTACCACTTCGGTGCCCGCTTGACACTCTCATCGAGTTCATAGACCAGAAGTCCGCGCTCGCGCGTTGCCTGGGCGACGGCCTCAGAATGACGAATCGTGCTGCTGAAAAGAACGTCAGGATCGCTGTTGAAGAGGTTGCTCACATGGGTGCGGGCCTCAGCCTGAATCGCTGTGGCGCCCTTACCCGTGGCAACAAGCACAACCCCAAGGAGATCAATGCTGGGGTTCAACGTCAGAACGCCCTCAAGGCGAGCGGCGACACCAGCCATACCCTTCCGGCTAGACGCATCCGACTTGATCGGCACCAGCGCGTACCGCGCGGCCGCAACGGCAGCGGACTGGAGCGTCTCATCCCCTGGCGGACAGTCCAACAAGATGATGTCGTAGTTCGGCGCGATAGGAGCCAAGAGGCGAGCCAGTGAGAGCTTTGCACCATCGGGGTCTTTGCTCGCTTTTACCCCGAGAACCGCGACTGCCTCGTCCAGGCGAGGTCCCCCGACAAGCACATCAAGGTTCTGCCTGACGGCGGTCACGGGACCAACCTGCTCGCCAAGCATGAGCGCTCGAGCGAACGACTCCCCCTCATCGTCGGTTTCCTGGCCCGTGTATCCCAGGTCTTCGGCCAAGTTCCCCTGAGGGTCAAGATCGACAAGAAGCACACGGAAGCCGCTGGAAGCCAGATAGCCGGCGACGTTCGCAGAGATCGACGTTTTCAATACGCCACCTTTGCTGTTGATTACTGCGATGGTGCGGTTAAGCGCAGCGCGCTCGTTGGCGCTTAGAGGTCCTGCAGGCATCTTCACTCTCCCGTTCACATGACAAGTCTCGGGCAAAATAGCTCCATTGGCGGCAATGACACGCCTGGAGCCAATAGAACGATTGGCTCCAATAGCACTAATAGAGCGGATGGCCCTAATGGTGCGATTGCCACTATTAGAAGCATTGGCGCTAATGGCGGCAATAGTGCTATTTATGCACTGTATGCGATCCGTGCCTTGGCGGGGCGGCCCCATGCCGAAGACGTCACCCGGGCACTGCGGTGTAGGCCGCGTCGCGGATCCGTTTTGCATATAGTGACCGTTCGGGGGACTGTATGCACGGGGGAGCGGTCTACAGCGGGGCGCGACGGCACGGAGGCCGCCCGCCGACGGAGCCGCTGCGCGGCGCTGAAAGTGCTCTGTTTTCTTTGACCTTTCCGGCCGATCATCGTAGCTCGCTCCGCGCCTGCCGTTCCGGGCTTTCGCGGCATATCCTCACTCGCTGCGCTCCCTCCGGTATTCCACGACCCGGCACTCTCGGTGCTCCCGCTCACTATCGATTTCTCTCGCCGGAAGGCAAAGAAAAACGGTTGGTTGAGAGAGAGAAGAGGACGATGAGCACACTCATCACGGACACCGATGACGTCACCCGGTTCTGTGGGGTCTTTTCCGACGTGACCCTCGCACACGACGTCGCCACGATGCTGGGATGCCGAGAGGCCGAAGCGCTGGCCGGGATCCTCCGGGCGTTGGGAGAGCCTGCAGCAGCCGATATGTGGCTGGACGCACACGCACACGGTGACGAGCCGGGGGACCAGCACTACCAGGCTGCACCCGAGCCCTGCATCGTCCCGATCGACCCGATGGAGGACCTTCAATGCGACTCCTGCCAGTGACGGCAGACAAGACGCAGGGACGCACGCGTTGCGTGCGCCCCCTTCGATGTGCCTGAGCGGGGCATCCCCATGACCGCGTTCACGCCGGCAGAAATCATCGCCGGAGGTATCCAGGACACACGCGAGAGCTTCGCGAACCTGTACGTCGAGCTGCACGAGCTCCGCCAAGAAGCGGCGTACTACTACCACCGCGCCTTCGTCGACGACGGGCCCGAACCACAGCAGGAGGGTGTGATGGACTTCCATCCCGCACCACCGGAGTTCGGTGGCAAGGATCTCGAACGGCCAGCACGGCGAGTCCGAATGGACCGCCTCACCCAGAAGGGCCTTGCGCTGTACGTGCACGGCGTTCGCGCTGCACTGCGGGAACGAGACGAGCTCCTGCGCCAGATTGAAGACGCCGAGCACGACATGGAGCGCATGCTGATCGCGATGGACGGCACAATCGTCCACATTGTCGACCGCCACCTGCACTACATGGCCGTGCTCGAGCACCGCACGAAGAACGAACACCAGCCGGCGTCGCTCGCCCCATGGGACGTGCCGATCCGGCAACCCGGCACCGGCGACTACCTGCCGCCGCTGCAGGACCGCGAATAGGGGCAATCGACGCCGACTCTCCCGACGCCACGTCCCACAAGAACCAAGCCCCGGCCGCTCTCTCTCCCGGCCGGGGCTTTCTTGTCTCCCAGGTGGGTCACTTCCGGTGAACGAAGTTCCCCGCTACCCAGACATAGACGGGAGTGCGAGCGCCTTCGGGGACGTAACGGATCAGCACCAGCCCGCCAGTGGTCCAGGCGATCGCTTCCGCGTCGACGAGCTGCACATCGGTGTAGGCAACTTGGACCGGCACGTGAGCCTTGACCGGGACCGGCTGGGGTTCGTCTCGCCGGCGGCCGCTCGCGCGCACCATCTCGTCTGGAAGGCTGATTGGCCGCGGCTGCCGCTCCGCGGCCTTGGCAATCTCCGCCAGCGGCGCCGAATAGACGTCGTGGCGTTTGTTCGTGCCCACGAGTTCAGGCCGGGTCGACGTCAACCAGGATCCAGCCGGCGCCCTGGCGCTGCAGCTGGAACAGGCGCACGTCCGCGGGATCCCGCTCGCTCCGACCGATCACGGACCAGCCGACCAGGCGCTCCGCGGGGTGAGTGAGCGCGTCGTGGTCAACCCTCGAGCGGATAGTTTCAGCGCTGACAGCTCGGTACCGGTGGCCGGCCCACACCAGGCGGACCGGGGCTCCCTGCTCCATCCAGAGGTGAACAATGTCTGCCGCGGGCGCGATGCTCATGACCAGAACCTCCAGATGCTCGGTGTCACCCCATTGCATCATAATTCGAAGATATGTTCGAATGTTGTGGGAGGTTGGAAACGTGAAAACGCTGCACGCGGGGGAGAAGGTCTGGCTTGTCCTCGACGACGCTGTGAACCGTATCGAGTTCCAGATCGAGTACGCGCCGGCAACCCGCTCCGCCACCCACGAGACGCTGATGATGTACCGCGTCGACCACTGGGTTCTCAAGCGCAGCGACCGGTGGCCGCTGGGCTACTACGACGAGCTGCGTAAGGCGCTCGATGCGTGTGCGCTGGCGCTTGGCATGCCTAACTTCCTCGCGCCTGCGACGGCCCCGGATGGCACGATCATCACTCCTGAAGAGCAGCGCGAACGATGGCGGGCCGGTCTCGACCCGCGAACCGGCCGCAGCCGTAGTGCAATGGTCGCCGATACCGCCCGCGGGGCGGGTTAACCAGTTGACTTGGGAGAGTCGTCGGCGGTTGTCATTGGGATGCTAAAGAATGGCAGGGTGAGTTCCGTGTCCCTGCTTGATGCCTCTGACACGTCGGAGCTGCGCAAAGCGCGGGGCGCATTCTTCACCCCGCAGCCGTTAACCCGGTTCATCGCCGAGTGGGCGATCCGCACGCCTGCCGATCAGGTGATGGAGCCCTCGGCGGGTGATGCTGCATTCCTCGTCGAGGCGGTACGTCGGCTGGTCGAACTGGGTGTGGCGGGTCCCACCGTTGCCGGTGTCGAGATCCATGAGCACAGCGCTCGCGTCGCGCGCGAACGCATCACCGACGCTGGCGGTGCTCCCAACATCACCCACAGCGACTTTTTCTTGGTCGATCCTGCTCCTCGGTACGACGCGGTAATCGGGAACCCTCCCTATATCCGGTACCAAGACTTCACCGGTGAAGCCCGCAGCCGTTCACGCGCAGCAGCGCTCAAAGCCGGGGTGGCTCTGAGCGGGCTCGCGTCGAGCTGGGCCGCATTCACCATTCAGTCGGCCCTGTTTCTGCGCCCCGGGGGCCGCATGGGGTTGGTGCTACCTGCAGAGCTATTGAGCGTGAACTACGCAGCCCCAGTCCGGCAGTTCCTCTTCGACCGGTTCAGAAGTGTCGAGTTGGTGCTGTTCACTGAGCGCGTCTTTCCCGAAGCTGAGGCGGACGTCGTCCTCCTTCTCGCGGACGGCTTCGATGAGGGCCCCACGGATCACGCCACCATCCACGAAGCCCGCGACGCTGAAGCCCTCGAAACGCTTGGTGTGCCCCTCACCTGGTCGCCTAAGACACCGGCGGACAAATGGACTGGCCTCCTGATCGGTGCGGAAGCACTTCGACCTCTGCGGGAGCTGCGTGAGTCGGGGGCATTCAATGTGCTCGAAGAATGGGGCGACACGACCTTGGGGATGGTGACGGGTAACAACGGATACTTCGCCCTGTCACCTGCCCGCGTGAAAGAACTCGGCCTGAGCCGAGCAGATCTTTTGCGGTTGTCTCCTCCGGGCAGCTCACATCTTCGTGGGCTTTCCCTCACTCGGCACAACATGACCGACCTGGGCAACGCAGGCAAGGCGACCTGGCTGTTCCGCCCCGGGGATACCCCCTCTGCGGCTGCTGAGGAGTACATCAAGGCTGGCCACACCGCTGGCGTCGACCAGGCGTACAAGTGCCGCGTCCGACGCACTTGGTACCAAGTGCCACTCCTTCCGCCGGCTGACTTGCTCCTGACGTGCATGAACGCCGACACGCCTCGACTGACGACCAATGAGGCGGGCGCGCTGCACCTCAATTCAGTACACGGTGTCTACCTCTCGGCCGAGCACAGGGAGCTCGGCCGAGAGTTACTGCCGCTCGCCAGCCTGAACTCGGTGACTCTGCTGAACGCGGAAATGGTGGGCCGCTCCTACGGCGGCGGCATTCTGAAGATCGAGCCCCGGGAAGCAGACGCCTGGGCCATGCCCTCGCCCAGCCTTGTGACAGCACGCGCGGACGCGCTTCGCGCCATCAAGCCGCGTGTGGCCCGACTTCTACGCACGGGTGAACTGCTCGAAGCCGTCCAAGTTGTCGACCAGGCCCTCCTATTGGACTCCGCAGAGCTGACGGATCATGACGTCGACGTCGTGCGCCGGGCACACCAGACGATGACCTCACGACGAGTAGCAAGGGCAGAAAGTGGCCGCTGAACAATCCGCCCGGTCCAAGGCATGGGCGGTCTTTGACCGGATCTGCTCCGACGCGGCTCCTGGCGGCATCCACACCAATCCTTGGGCTCAAGGGGCCGACGGTGAAGTCCGCTACGACCCCGACTATGACGTCCTTGAAAAGCTTCTCGGGGTCCCTCTGTACTTGGAGGCACCGACAACCTCCGGTGTCCCTGCTCTGGCTCTGGACGTGTGGGTCTCTTACGAGCTGCGCCGTGCCGGTTTCGATCGGAATGCAACGTGGCCACGCGCCGAACATCCTCGAATCCTGCCGACGGCGATCGCGAACCTGCTTCAAAGTCTGAAAGGTAAGGAACGCGCGCAGCTCGTCGCCCGCCTCGCAAAGCCCACACCGATGAAGGGTGTTGTCTCGGCTTCAGCGAACATCCTGGGGAAGAACTACCTCAAGCAGGTCGACGTCGTGATGTCGGACTGGGACACCGGGCCCGAGCTGCTGATCAGTACTAAGCGCATGGACTCCAGCTTCGGCAAGAACGCTGCGAACCGGGTAGAGGAAAGCTACGGCGACGCGAAGAACCTCCGGCTCAGGCACCCCCTCGCTGCTCTCGGCTTCGTCTACGGTCTGCGTTCAACAATCCTGACTGAGGAAGCGAAAAAGGCGAGGTGGCTGATCGACCTCCTTCAAAAGCTCGGTCGGGAAGACGACGCCTATCACGCAGTCGCTCTCATCATGATCGAGTACGGCTCTGAAGTGCCCGCCGAGAGCGACGTGGATCAGGACGATACCGAGAACCCTCTCGCGGCCGCCGGCCTCGAACCGGACGAGAACGAAGTCGAGAACGAAGACGAGGTGGAGGAAGTTCCCGCCTCGGCTATTGACGAAGCGCTCGATAACCTGCCGCGCGTGACCATCCGTCACGACGAGGTGCCGCCGGCACTCCAACCGTCGCGATTTCTAGAGCTCATGGTGCGGAGAGTCATTGACGCCACTCCAGTCGATCGTCACGAGGAAGCCCGAAAACGACTGGATAACCCCCGAAAGGCTGAGCGCGCATCTAATTAAGATCGAGCTTGCTGCCGAGCCGGCTTTCGCACTGGCTGCTGTTGACATGGGCCACTAGCCCAAACCGGCCGTGCTCGACGAGGGGCGCCCACGGTGCGGAAAACGATCGTTTTCGGAAGGCTTCACTCGGTGGTCAGCGCTACTACCCGGGCATCGCCGCAGCGCCAAGCGAGTCGTGCCACCTGAATAGCCTGCGAAACGCTCGTGAGGAATGGACGCGACGGCATTACGGCCGCAAGTACGCCCAGCCATTTCGCTGTCGGATCACGAGATGAGCGATTCCCGACGGAACGATAACGGAGTCCGGCACGAGTTGTTCAGGGCCGATTTCCATACTTCGAAGGGTGTTCTGGCAGGCGTCGACGATGAGCCCGCCGTGTTGGAGGGCGCGGAGGGTCTCGCGGTGCGGGCTATCCGGTAGGACGATGCTGATTCCCGGCCCGTGGACGACGAGTTCAAGATCGGTTCCCGCTCCGAGCGCGTCCATGAGGTTGCGGATGTTCCGCAGGACAGCGCCGTGCTTGATCGGATCGGCCTCGTTTAGGTGGATGACCACACCAGCCGTCGGTGCCTCGTTCACTGTCTTCATGCCAAAGTCAGAAAGAGTTTTTGCAGCTCTTCGACCGTCATCGGGTCGGAGGTGTCGTCGGGGTCGGTCAGGCATTTCTGCATGGCGGTGGAGATGATCTGGAAGCCGGCCTTGTCGAGCGCACTCGATACTGCGGCGAGTTGGATTACGACGTCGCGGCATTTGCCGCCGTTCTCGACGGCCGCGATGACGGCGCTGAGCTGACCCTGCGCGCGGCGGAGCCGATTGAGCACGGGCTTGATGTCAGAGGCGGTGGTGGTGGCCACGGTATGTTCTACTTTCTCGATGGCGCCGAAGGGGGCGTTGCGGTACCCGCCAGGGTATCTCTTCGGCTCAGGTGCGGGCCTTGGCGGCGGTGAGCTCCGCCCGATCGATGGCGCGGATCTGACCGATCAGATCCTCGAGGTCCCGAGCGGCGAGGGCTCCGGGCTGTGAGAACACGAGGATCCCGTCGCGGAAAGCCATGAGGGTGGGGATCGAGGTGATCCCGGCGGCCGCGGCGAGCTCCTGCTCGGTCTCGGTGTCGACTTTGCCGAACACGATGTCCGGGTGCTGTTCGGATGCGGTCTCGAAGACGGGGGCGAACATGCGGCAGGGGCCGCACCAGGCCGCCCAGAAGTCGATCAGGACGATGTCGTTCTGCTCGATCTGACCCTTGAGCGTGTCGGCGGTGAGGGTGACGGTGCTCACGGTCAGCCGCGTCCGAAGAGCCGGCCGAAGAACCCGCCACCGGAGGCGGCAGCCTTCTCGGCGTCGGTGTGGTTGCCGTTGCACCACTGGTTTGCGGGCACGCGCCGGCGCACGTCGGCGACGTGCTGACCGCAGCCGCTCCAGGTCGTCTTGCCGCAGACTTTGCAGGTGGCGGGGTAGCACATGGGCTGGAACTCTCTTTCTCGGGTCCGGTAGGGGTGGTTCTGTATACCCCCCTCCGTATAGTACGATACCGGGGAGGGTATAACCAAACCGCCCTCGGGAGGTGCACAGGATGAAGACCGTGATCGTCGGCGGAGTCGCCGGAGGAATGTCTGCCGCGACACGATTGCGCCGGCTCGACGAGACAGCGGAGATCGTGGTGTTCGAGCGCGGCCCGTACGTCTCGTATGCGAACTGCGGGCTGCCCTATTACGTCGGCGGCGTGATCACCGATCGGTCATCACTCCTTCTGCAGACCCCGCAGTCGTTGGCGGCCAGGTTCCGGCTCGATGTGCGCACCGGCCACGAGGTCCTTGGGATCAATCCGGTTGCGCGCACTGTCTCGGTGTTCGACCTCGCCGCGGGCGAGACCATGACCGAGAGTTATGACGAGCTGATCCTCGCGGTCGGTGCTACCGCGAGGGAGGCCGCGGGGCATCCCGGCATCCCGACGCACACCCTCCGCACGGTGGAGGACGTGGACGCGATCAGCGTGCTGGTGGACGCGGCAGCGGACAACCCTTCCGCCCTCGTCCTCGGCGCCGGCTTCATCGGCCTCGAGGCCGTCGAGAACCTGGTGCGGCGCGGCATCCACGTGACCCTCATCCAACGGTCGGCGCAGATCCTCACTCCACTGGATCCGGAGATGGTGGCTCCGTTGGCGGCGCAGCTGCGCAGTCACGGCGTCGACGTGCGCACCTCCGTCACTGTCGACACGGTCGAGGCGGGGGCGGTGCTGCTCAGCGACGGCGCGACGGTTCGGCCGGACTTCATCATCGACGCGTCGGGTGTCGTGCCGAGCGTGGACCTCGCGCGCTCGGCCGGGCTCCGGCTGGGGCCGACCGGCGGGATCGCGGTCGATGCCCGCAACCGCACCAGCGACGCGCACATCTTCGCCGTCGGCGATGGCGTCGAGAAAGTGGATGCGCTCAGCGGCGCAGAGACGCTCGTCACCATGGCCGGGCTCGCAAACAGGCACGGCCGCTCCGTCGCCGACGTCATCGCCGGCAGCAAGGAGCAGAACACGCCCGCCCTCGGCACCGCGATCGTGAAGGTCTTCGACACCGTCGCGGCGAAGGTCGGCTGGGGGGAACGGCAGCTCACCGCTGCCGGGCGGGCGCACCGGGTCATCCACACGCACCCTGCCTCGCACGCCACCTACTACCCGGGCGCCCAGTCCATGTCGATGAAGCTGCTCGTGGACCCGGAGACGGATGCGATCCTGGGCGCGCAGATCGTCGGCGGCGAGGGTGTCGACAAGCGTATCGACGCGATCGCGGTCGCCATGGCGGGCGGGATCACCGCCTCCGGTCTGATGCGTCTCGAGTTGGCGTATGCCCCTCAGTTCGGGTCGGCGAAGGACCCGATCAACCAGCTCGGTTACGTCGCCGACAACCTCCGCAGCGGTACCACCCGCTCCCTGCAGTGGCACGAGCTCGGCGCCGCGCTGGACGCGGGCGCCACCCTGGTCGATGTGCGCACGGCCGGTGAGCACGCGGCCGGCTCGATCCCCGGCGCTGTGAACATCCCGGTCGACGAGCTGCGCAACCGGTTCGCCGAGCTGCCGGCCGGCCCGATCGTGGTGCACTGCCAGGTGGGCCAGCGCGGTCACACCGCCGCGCGCATCCTCGACCAGCATGGGTTCGACGTCGTCAACCTCGACGGGGGCTACCGCACCTGGGTGGCCGGCACGTCGCAGGCTGCGCCCGTACCGGTCAGATCGGCTTGATGGTGTGGCGTCACAAGCGCTACTTGTGACGCCACAACCGGCTCGATCTAGCCGGATTCGGGCAGATCCGTCACGGTCGAAGCATGGAATTCTCTCCCGTCCGGACTCTGCCGAGAAGGATCGCTGCGCGGGGAGCCGAGGTCGCGCCCGGCGTTGGCCTGACCGTTCTGATCGCGCTGGTCGCTACCGGTGTCTCGCGCGTCGTGCCAGCGGTCGGCAGCGCCCTCCCGGCCCTCGTCATCGGAATCGCGGTGAGTCTGATTCGCCGGCCAGGCGCCCGGTTCGTGCCGGGCATCGGCTTCTCCGGGAAGTTCGTGCTCCAGCTCGCGGTCGTCCTGCTCGGTGTCCAGCTCTCGTTGTCGAGCGTGCTCGTCGTGGGTGTGCAGTCCCTTCCCGTGATGCTCTCCACGCTGGCGGTGTGCCTCCTCGCCGCATGGGGCGTCGGCCGGGCTCTACGCATTCCGCGCCGGGAACGCGCCCTGATCGGTGTTGGGACCGGGATCTGCGGCGCGTCGGCGATCGCGGCGATCTCCCCCATCATCGGCGCCGCGAGTTCGGAGATCGCCTACGCGGTCTCGACGATCTTCCTGTTCAATGCGGTCGCCGTGCTGGTGTTCCCGCTCATCGGGCATGCGCTGGGGATGAGCACCCATGCGTTCGGTCTGTTCGCGGGAACTGCGGTGAACGACACGAGCTCGGTGGTCGCCGCCGCGAGTCTGTTCGCGACCTCGGCGCTCGGCTTCGCCGTCGTCGTGAAGCTCGTGCGCACGCTCATGATCGTCCCGATCAGCATCACGCTCGCCGTGGTCGAGCATCGGCGGGCGAACGCCGGTGCTCCGCTGACCGTGCGGCGGTTGATCGGTCTCGTCCCGTGGTTCCTCGTCGGATTCCTCGTCGTCGCCACGGCCAATACGCTCATCGCGGTTCCCACCGACCTGCACGAGGGGCTCGTGACGGCGAGCGTGTTCCTGGTAGCGGTGGCGCTCGGGGGTATCGGCCTGTCCACCGATGTGGGGGCGATCCGTCGCGCCGGCTGGCGGCCGCTGCTGCTGGGCGCCGTGCTGTCGACTCTCGTCACCGTCACCAGCTTGGGAGTGCTCGCCATCAGCGGGCAGCTCTGACCGCCGTCACGAGATCGCGTGCACGACCTCCAGCAGCGGACGTGCGCTCGCGGGCACGCCCGACCCGCTGCGTCGCCACACCGCGGTCAGCGGCCGGGTGATGCGCAACTGCCGGATCGGGACCTTGACGAGGGTCCCGGCGGCGATCTGCTCGCGCACAGCGAGGATGCTCAGCACGGCTGGGTGGTCGCCTGCCGCAGCGGTCGCGCGGATCGCACTGGTGGAGGAGAGCTCCAGCGCCGGCCGAACCGGCGGATGACCGGCGCCCGTCAGGGCGCGCTCCACTGCGAGACGGGTGCCGGAGCCGCGTTCGCGGGAGACCAGGGGAGCGCGGGCGAGCTCCTCCGCTGAGATGCCGCGGGCCCTCCGCGCCCACGGATGGGTGCGTCCGACGACCACGACCAGCTCATCCGACGCGAACTCCATAGTCGCCAGATCGGTGGGCACATCCGGCGTCTCGATGAACCCGATCGTCGTCGCCGAGCTGCGGACGGCCAGGAGGACCGCTTCGCTGTTCGCGGCCGTCAGCTCGATGCGCGGCCCACGCACACCGGTACTCAGCGCCGTGAGCCAGCGCGGCGCGAGATGCTCCGCGATCGTCATGCTGGCGGCGATATGCAGCGTGTCGTCCGTCGTCTGGCGCAGGGAGGCGACGGAGGCGTCGAACCGTTCCGTGGCGTCCAGGAGGTCGGCGGCCCACTCCACGATGAGGGCGCCGGTCTCGGTCGGATGCGCGCCCCGAGTGCTGCGAACGAGCAGAGCAGCGCCCAGATCCAGTTCCAGCGCCGCGAGCCGCATCGAGGCCGCCTGTTGCGTGACGCCGGCTTCGCGGGCTGCGGAGGAGATGCTACCCGTCCGGGCGACCGCCACCAACAGCCTCAGGCCTGCAATGTCCACGAGCACCTCAGTCTTCGCACTCGCCCACGCTATCCCTCCTCGACGCCCGAGCTTCTCGCGGCGGCGCCGAAGTCAGCAGTTGCACCGATCCCTTGGCGGCGGCTGCCGGTCAGCTCCGCTGAGCTTCGACGGTCGTCCGTTCGGCCGCTTGGGGTTTCAGGTCGGTGAGTGCCGGCCGCAGATAGGGGGAGGGTTCGGCGCCCGGGTGTCGACGGGCCTGGACGATGAACAGCGTGATTCCGACGGCGACGGCGGCGAAGGAGGCCCACACGTTCGCGGGGATTCCCAGCCACCCGTCGCTGGTCGGGTCGATGCGGATCGCTTCGAGCCAGCTGCGGCCGAGTCCGTACCAGATGAGGTAGAGCGCGAGCACGCGACCCCACTGCAGGCGGAATCGCCGCTCGAGGAGCAGGATCAGGGCGACACCGACGAGGTTCCAGATGATCTCGTAGAGGAAGAGCGGGTGGAAGAGCGTGTCGGGCGGCATGCCGGCGGGGAACTTGGGATTGGTGGCCTCGATCTGCAGACCCCACGGGAGTGTAGTGGGGAGGCCGAAGAGTTCGTGGTTGAAGTAGTTGCCGAACCGCCCGAGTGACTGGGCGACGAGCAGCGCTGGGGCGAGCGCGTCGGCGAACGCCCAGAACCGAAGACCTGCGCGTCGGCAAGCGATGTAGACGCCCAGTGCTCCGCCGAGGAGCGACCCGTAGAGCGCGTTGCCGCCGTCCCAGATGGCGAAGACATTCCAGAGGTTCGCGCCGGGGTAGAAGTAGTCGCCGACGTGGGTGAACACGTGGTAAAAGCGGGCGCAGACGATGCCGAGCGGCACGGCCCAGAGGACGACATCGAGCACGATTCCGCGGTCGACGCCGCGGCGACCGAGCCGGCGCGCGGTGATCAGGGCCGCGGCGATGATGCCGCTGAGAATGCACAGCGCATAGGCGTGCACAGTCAGTGGACCTATCTGGAACTGTGCAAATTGCGGGGGCGGGCTGGGGATGCTCAGGGCGAGCACGGATCTCCTCGTATTCAACCGACGGTGAGCTAGTGCATGTTCTGCCGAAGAGCGGAAGCGCAAAGCGGGAGCCGGACAGCGGGCAGTAAGTGTGTGTGCCGAGATGTTCGTGCCTTCTCGCTCGTTCCGACCGCGGGGCGTCCCAGCTCACGCTCCGACCCTAAAGCACAGGCCCTGACCAGCGCGGGGTAAGTAGTGCGCCGAGGCTAGCAGCGGCTGCGAATGTTCACACGGTCGGCCCTTCTCTTCCACTTCGGGGTTTCTGAGCTGTGAACGAGATCGCGGGCCCGCTTGCATGGGTGTGCGAAAACGATCGTTTGCGAGCAGCTCCTCGACCGGCGAGGCGTGCCGCGAAACTTCGCGGATCGCGTATTTGTCGACTTGATCAGTAAATGACGCTGTTTTGTGGTCGCTCCGTGGCGCGGTTAGACGCGTACCGTCTTGGATCGCATGAGTTACGAGACACAAAAGTTACGAGACAGTTCCCAGCAGCGATTGCCGGCCCGCAAGCGGGATCCGCACGGAACCGGATGCCCAGCCATAGGTGCTGGTGTGCAGCGCAAGCAGGGTCGTCGCGTGTATACCCCCAGGGTATAGTTGCGCGGACTATGCTAAAGCAACTCAAAGGAGATGTGGTGGACGCCAGCGAGCATCCTGGGGTGAACGAGCTTGCTCCGACCGCACGGCGATCGGTGGGGGCAGGCGTGAGTGTGAATGCTGCGCAGCTGCGTCGGAACCTGCAGGGGTGGCCGGCCCGGCGGTGGCTGACGGCCGCGGCGGTGGCTGTTGCCACCTTCCTCGTCGTGGGGATCCCGACCGATCTGATCGACACGCCGCTGTTCTCCCGCGCGGTACCGCTGACCCCGTGGTCGGTTCCTGTCCTCGTGTTGACTGCGGCACTGACAGGGACGCTGACGGCGACCTATGTCGGCCGCCCGTCCGGTGCCCGGCGCAGCACCGGCCGGCTCGGAGCCGTCGGCTCGCTGGCGTCGTTCTTCGCCGTCGGCTGCCCGGTTTGCAACAAGCTGGTGTTGATCGCGCTCGGCGCCAGCGGCGCGATTCGGTACTTTGCCCCCATGGAGCCCTATCTCGCCGCGGCCTCGATCCTGCTCCTGGTTGTGGCTCTTGTACGTCGCCTGATTTTCGAAGACTCCTGCCCCGTGCGGCCCGGGCGCGGGTGAAGCCTCGCGCCGCCCGGACCACCTACCGGCCCGATGCATCCTGATGCCAGCCAGTGTGATTGAATACCCCCGGTGGTATTTTTTGGAGGATGGGACATGGCGTTGAGCGATACGAAGTTTCGGATTGCTGTAGTGGCGTCGACGGTGGTGATAGGGCTCGCCATCACGGGCGGCGCATTATGGCTGACCGTCGGGCAGGCACCCGGCGCTTCTACGGGGCCTGGCTCTGCGGTTAGTTCGGCGGCAGCGAGTGCACCTGCCGTCCCAGATCTGGCGCGGCGCATCCCCGGGGACCCGCTGGCTCTGGGTTCGGTACACGCTCCGGTGGTGATGGTGGAGTATGCGGACTACCGGTGCCCGTTCTGTGCCGCGTTCGACAAGGAGACGCTGCCGGCGTTGATGAAGCGGTACGTCGATACCGGGGTGCTCCGGATCGAGTGGCGCGAGTTCCCCGTTTTCGGCCAGCAGTCCATCGATGCGGCGGTCGCGGGGCGCGCCGCCGCGCAGCAGGGCCTGTTCTGGCAGTACCATCACGCACTCTTCGCGCTCGCTCCTCGGATGGGTCACGCGGATCTCTCCCGGCAGGTTCTGATTGACACTGCCCGCACGGTGGGGGTGCCGAACCTGACCGCTTTCACCGCGGCGCTCGACTCGGCGAAGCTGCGCAGTCAGGTCATGTCCGATGCGGCTGAGGCGCAGGGGCTCGGCGCATCCGGAACTCCGACGTTCCTTGTGGGGTCCGAGCCGTTGGTCGGTGCCCAACCGTTGAGCGTGTTCTCGGAGGTTATCGACCAGCAGCGAAGGGCCGCCGGGCGGTGACGATCGGTTTCGCTGCCGCTTTCTTCGGCGGGGTGCTGACGCTCCTCAGTCCGTGCTCGGCGATGCTGCTGCCGGGCTTTTTCGCGTATGCGTTCGCGTCCAAACGCCGCCTCCTCGGCCGCACGGGTGTGTTTTACCTTGGGCTGGTGTCCACACTGTTGCCGCTAGGTGTGGCCGCCGCCTCGGTCGGGGTGTTCTTCAACGCCCACCGGTCCCTGGTGACGGCGGTAGGCGGGGGCCTGTTGATCCTATTCGGGATCCTCTATCTCGCCGGGGTTTCCTTCCCGCAGCGGCATGCGCGGCGCGAGGCGGGCACGAGCGTCCTCGGCGTCTATTTGTTGGGCGGCGCGAACGGATTGGCCGGCGGCTGCACCGGCCCGATACTCGGCTCGATTCTGACGATCGCCGCCATGGGCGGAAGCCCCGTGTATGGAGGTGCGCTCCTGGCCGTCTACGCCGCCGGCATGGCGTTGCCGGCTGCGCTGCTGGCGCTGCTCTGGGATCGGCTGCGGCTGGGACAGCGCCGCTTGCTGCGGACACGTCCATTGCGCATCGGCGGTTGGAGCGTCACGGTCGGGCAGGCTGTGGCCGGGGTGCTTTTCGTCGTGATCGGCTTGCTCATGATCGTCACCGACGGGACCAGTGATCTAGGCGGGCTGCTCTCGGCACAGCAGGACATCGGAGTCGAATCGTGGGTGCGCTCGATGAGTGGACCGGTCCTCGACGCCGCGGTGCTCGGCGCTCTTGCCGCCGCCGGTACCCTCATCCTCGTCGCCGCTCTGCTCCGGCCCCGACTCACTCGCAGCACAGCCGAGGCACGAGAGGCTCAGTCGGTGCGCGACGAACAGACGGAAGGTCATCGTGAGTAGAGAAGTGACGTTGATCCAGATCGGCGACATCCACGGGCACCTGTTGCCGCGTCCGAACCTGCGCTCTGACGGAACGGGCGGTAGCGAGGGCGGGCTGGCCCGCATGTTCACGCTGATCGACCGGGTCCGGGCCGAACATCCGGCAAACCTGCTCGCGAACACCGGCGACACCATCCAAGGCAGCGCTGAAGCTCTGTACACGCGCGGGCAGGCACTGGTGGAGGTGATCGACCGGTTCGGTGTGGATGCGTACGCTCCAGGGAACTGGGACTATCTCTACGGCAAAGAACGTTTTCTCCAGCTGTTCGGACCGGGCACCGGGGGTTCGGGTAACCGTTGGGGTGCGGTCGCGGCGAACGCCTACGATGCTGCGTCGGGCGACCTGCTGCTGCCGCCCCGGCGCATGGTCAGCGTAGGCGGCGTGCGCGTGGGGATTATCGGGCTGACCACGGAGCGGACTCTCGTCGCCCTCGGAGCGTGGGCAACCAAAGGAATCCGGTTCACCGGCGACGGAGCGGAGGTGCCCGGTCACGTCGCGGCTCTCCGGCAGGACGGCGCCGATCTCGTCGTACTGGTGTCGGAGTTCGGGCTGGCGAAGAACGTCCTGATCGCCGAACACCATCCCGGCATCGACGTGATCCTCTCGTCCGACATGCACGAGGAGACCCACGAGCCGGTGCTGACGACGACCGGGACTCTCGTGTCCGAGGTGGGTCAAGACGGTACCCGGCTCGCGCAACTAGACCTGACCGTCGGCTCCAACGGCGGGGTACGCGAGTGGCGATACCGACTGCATCGCATCGACGCGCAACTGCCACCTGACCCCGAGATCGAACGGCTGATCACCCGGTTGCGGTCCCCATTCGTGGACGGGGAAGGTCGGGAACCGCACCGGAACCCGATAAGCGAGGCGGTCCTTGACAGGCCGATCGACGAGACGGTCGGCCGTACCCTGATTGGGCTGCACCGGTCGAACTTCTCTCACCAGCCGGTCCCGGCCGTTGTCGCGGGGACCTCGTCCGACTTTCTGTCCACGGCGATCCGAGAGGTCGCAGCTACCGATGTCGCCCAGTTCCGGGGCTTCCGTTACGGCACCCACGTCGCGCCTGGCCCGATCCGTCTGGAGGACCTGTACCACTTCCTCGCCGTCGGTGCACAGATCGCCTGGACCACAGTCCGAGGCGAAGACCTCCTGAGCAACATTGAGGCATCGATCAATGGCAGCCTGAACCCTGACCCGTTTGCCTGGACCGGCGGGTGGATCCACGCCTACGCCGGCGTCCGCTTCACCCTGGACCCCTATCGCGAGAAGGGGGCACGCGCCCTCGGTGTCCAAGTGCAGAGATACCCGTCATCCGGCTGGGAGGACCTCCTCGAGCAGGCTGAGTACCGCTACGCGGGCTACTGGTTCCCGGCCGAGCCTGACCGGGTGGGCGGCATCACCGCAACGGGGCCGGTGAAGGTCCTACGAGAACCGGACGGCGCGCCACGGGACGTCACTGATGTGGTTGCCGAGTACTTGGCGCTGCAGGTGGTTCACGCCGAAGCTGGGCGGATCACCCTGCTGCGACCGTTGCCGGAACGGGTCGGCCGGGACCCGGAGATCCAACCGCTTGCAGGAGCGCACCTTAGAAGTTGAGGACGACGGCGCCTTCCCGGGCGTACTGGACCATTTGGTTGCGCGGCGACTCCAGCGCGATTCCCCGTTTCGTCATCTCCTCGATCATTCCGGCTGACTCTGCCGCGCTCCGGCAGGTGGAAACACGCACGCCTGCGGCGGCGAGCCGATCGATCCGCTCCCGGTATTCGACGCGCTCGGCCGTCTCGCCGGGGGTAGCGGCCAGCGCACTTTGGGCTGGCCCGAAGCAGAACACCTCGAGCTCCACGTCCTCCTCTTCAGCCGAGGCGATCCCCTCTGCCAGGCGGGAACCCCACCGCAGCGACGCATCATCGTCATGGAAGAGAAACACGACCGTTTTCGACATCAGGACCCTTTCGACAGCACGCCGACGCGGACAGCCCACGCCAGCAACCTGCCAATAATACCCGGGGTCGTATTTGCGGACCCTGAGGTTCCTATCTAGATTCGGCCGATGCGCCCCGCCGCCACTTTCGCGGCTGCGTTTCAGTGATACCCTAGGGGGTATGCAAGCGCGTGTTGAAGAGATCCCCATTGGCGCGGCCGCCGCTGCCATCCGAAATGGTGCGTTGGTCATCGATGTGCGGGAACCTGACGAGTACGAGTCGGGACATGTTCCCAGCGCCAGATCGATACCGGCGGCGACCGTTTCGAGCCAGTCTCGGCAGTTACCGAAGCGCGAGCCCGTCTATGTCATTTGCGCCGCCGGGAACCGCAGCCGAGCCGTCGCCGAGCACCTGGCCGGTCAAGGCTTCAACGCACTGACGGTCGTGGGGGGAACGCAAGGGTGGATCGCTGCCGGACACCCAGTGATCACCGGGCCTCACGCCGACCGCTCCTGACTTCTTCTAACCACTGGCCGCCCTACGGCAAGCCTCTCCAGATCAAGCGAATGGAATTCTGATGCCCGCCTCCATCCTCACCATCGAGACGCCCTCCCTCGGCGACCGCAGCTATCTCGTCCACGACGGAACGGTCGCCTTCGTCATCGACCCCCAGCGGGACATCGACCGGATGCTCAATGCTGCCGCGGACGCGGGGGTGCGGATCACTCACGTGTTCGAGACCCATGTGCACAACGACTACGTCACCGGCGGGTATGCGCTGGCGCGGAAGGTTGGGGCGCAGTATCTGGTGAACGCCGACGACGAGGTGTCTTTCCAGCGGACCCCGATCCGGGACGGCGACCTCGTGGAGGTCTCACCCGAGTTGCGGGTGCGGGCCATGCTGACCCCGGGCCATACTTTCACCCACCTCTCCTACGTGCTAGAGGGGGCCGAGCCTGTTGTGTTCTCCGGGGGGTCGCTGCTGTACGGGTCGACCGGGCGCCCGGACCTGCTCGGTGAAGCGCACACCGACGCGCTGGCGCACGACCAGTACCATTCGGCGCAGAAGCTGGCGACGGAACTGCCGCCGGAGACGAAGCTCATGCCAACACACGGGTTCGGCTCGTTCTGCTCCGTCACACCCAGCGGAGGCAACGCGACCGCCTCCACGATCGGCCAGGAGCGGATCGGTAACCCGGCGCTCAGCCAGGGTGAGGAAGAGTACGTCTCCGACGTCCTCGCCGGACTCGACGCTTACCCGGCGTACTACGTGCGGATGTCGCCGGAGAACGCGGCGGGGCCGTCGGCGGCGGACCTGAGCGAGCCGGAGCGTGCGGACAAGCAGGAACTCAAGCAACGCCTCGAGGCCGGCGAGTGGCTGGTCGACCTGCGCACCCGCACCGCCTTCGCGGCCGGGCACGTCCCCGGCACGTTCAACTTCGGTCTGGACGGTCAGTTCGTCACCTACCTGGCATGGCTCATCCCGGCCGGCACTCCGATCACCCTCCTCGGCGAGACGACGCAGGAGGTGGCGGATGCGCAACGAGACCTTGCCCGCGTCGGCATCGACCGGCCCGCTGCCGCTGCGACCGGTTCACCCTCCGAGTGGACGGATGGACCGCTGGCGAGGCTGGAGCAGGCGAGCTTCGCTGACCTGGCGCAGGTGCAGCACCACCGCCGGGTGACCGTTCTGGATGTGAGACGGAACGGCGAGTGGGCTCAGGGGCACCTCGCCGGCGCCGTCCACATCCCACTCAACGACCTCCTCACCCGCATGGACGAGGTGCCGGCAGGCGAGGTCTGGGTGCACTGCGCAAGCGGCTACCGGGCTTCCATTGCCGCATCCCTGCTCACGCGTGCAGGGCGCCGGGTCGTCTCGGTCGATGACTCCTTCGACCGGTCCGCCGCCGCAGCCGGCCTGGCTCTGGAAGCCGAGCACACCGCCGCCTGAGCTCACTCCTGGTGGGCGCTCATACCGGCGCCCACCAGCCGCTCCTCGGAAGGAACCCTGTGCTCGTTTTAGCCATCCCGCTCGGCCTGCTGGTCGGTATGAGTCTCGGTGCTCTCGGCGGCGGCGGCTCGATCCTTACCGTCCCGGCCCTGGTCTACCTGCTGGGCCAGAACCCCGCGGCGGCGAGCACGAGCTCTTTGCTGATCGTCGGTGGTACCACGCTGATCGGCATGCTGCCCCACCTGAGGGCGGGCCGTGTCCGGCTCGGCCAAGGCATCGTGTTCGGGTTGCTCGGCGTAGTCGGCACCTCCGTCGGCTCGTTCCTTGCCGCTGGTATCCCGGGGAACGTGCTGCTGCTGGCGTTCGCAGGTCTCATGCTGGTCGTCGCCGGCCTGATGACCCGCCGTCGGCGGGCCGAGACGCGTCGTACCGGCGGGCCCGCCACGGCACCCGAAGCTCCCCTCCTAGGGTTCTCGCCGTTTCGCTGCGATTGCCCTCGGGTGGTGATCCTGCTGCTAACCGCCACCGGCGTGGGCCTTCTCACCGGTTTCTTCGGCGTCGGCGGAGGCTTCGCTGTCGTCCCGGCGCTCGTGCTGGCATTGCGGTTGCCGATGCCGGTGGCTGTGGGCACGTCGCTGGTCGTGATCACCGTGAACAGCGCCACCGCCCTGGTTTCCCGGCTTGGCCACGGCGTGCAATTGAACTGGCCGCTGATCGCCACCTTCGCCGCCGCCGCGATCATCGGTAGCCTGCTCGGCAGTCGGATCACCGCCCGGGTCAGCCCGGCCCGGCTGAACCTGTGGTTCACCTTCCTGCTGATCGCCGTGGCGATCGCCACCGCAGTCAGCACGATTCTGCAACTGCACTGACGCTGCCCGTGAAGCGCCTCCCCAGGACCGGGGTCCGATCTTCACCTCACCCGCCCCGTTCTGGGACGCATCACTCCAGCCGCAGTGGCTTACGCCAGGGACACTGTCCGGCTGCGCACCATCGGCCCGGGGCGCTGGGAGCATCCGGTGCGCCTGAGCCTGCGAGCCGGAACATCGGCCGACGAACAAGGCCAAACTGCTTAAGCCGGCCTTTGCGTGCACGACTTGCACTACAGCGAGTCGAGGGCCGCCCGGAGTAGGGTGCCGGCCTCATCGGCGACCTTTTGCACCTCCGGTGACCCAGTCAGCTGAACCATCGTCTGCGGGTCGATCGCCTCCACGATGCTGGTTCCCACCGTGCCGGCGCCCCGGATGACGACATTGCAAGGCAGCAGGGCGCCGATCTGCGGGTCGGCCTTGAGCGCCCGCTGCGCGAGCTTGGGGTTGCAGGCACCCAGGATGAGGTAGTCGCCGACGGCGTCGGCGGCCTCAGCGCCGAGCTTGTTCTCGAACGTGCGACGCACGTCGATTTCGGTGAGGACACCGAAGCCTTGCTCGCTGAGAGCGGCCCGGACACGGTTGACCGCCTCAGGGAACGGCAGCGGGAGGGTGGTAGTGATTGTGTAGCCCATCAGGGTTCCTTTCGGTCAGGCCGCGCTGACGATGGCCATCATGCCAGCGTCTTCGTGGTCCAGGATGTGGCAGTGGTAGACGGTGCGGCCGGAGAAGTCCTCGAATGGGATCCGGACGCGGACGCTGCTGCGTGCGGGGACGTTCACCACGTCACGCCACACCGGCTGCGCCGACCCGTCCATCACCTGCATCGGCCACACGTGCAGGTGGATCGGGTGGTCCATCGGGCTCGTGTTGGTCAAGATCCATTCCTCCACGGTGCCCGCCGTGACGTTGGTGTCGATGCGGGCGGGATCGAAGGGGCGCCCATCGATCGTGAATGACATGCCGCCCATACCGCCCATGCCGCCGCGCATGCCGCCGGCCGTGCCGCCCATCCCCATCGCAAAGGTGAGCTGCCGGCGGGCGGCGATCGTTGCTGTGCTGAGGTCGCGAGGTTTCGGGTGGGGCGGTAGTGCGGGAAGGCCGGCAACCGTCGCGCCGGCGACGATGAAGGTGCCAAGCGTGACCGCCTGCTGATTGGGTTGCCCCGCACCGCTCATCATCCCGGACATGCCGCCCCGGTTCACGGGCAGAGTGCGAAGCGTGGAGGTACCGGTCGTGGCGGTCACCAGCAGGTCCGCGCGGTTGCCGGGTGCGAGTACGACCTCGCTCACCTCGGCCGGGTGCGCGGATCGGCCGGAGTCGATGCCGAGCAGCTGCAGCTGCTGACCGTCCAGTCGCAGCCGGAGATACCGGGCGGTGCAGGCGTTGACGATCCGCCACCGTTCGCGCTCTCCCGGCCGCACCACCATTCGTGGTGCGAGCTGCCCGTTCACTAGCACCGTGTCGCCCTCCCGGCCGATCATCCTCTCCATGGCCGTCGCGGCAGCGGGCTGCCCTGCGGCGTCCAGCGTGATGTCCGAGAGCACAAGCACGCGCTCTCGGGCGACGGGGATCGGTTTCGGGTACTCCACGATGATCGCACCATACAGTCCGGCGAAGACCTGGTGGGCGACCATGCCGTGGTGGTGCGGGTGGTACCAGTAGACGCCCGGCGGATGGTCGGCGGGCAGCCGGTACTCGTACTGGAAGCTGGAGCCGGGCTGGATGGTGACGAACATGTTGTCGGAGTTGCCTTCGGGCGAGACGTGCAGGCCGTGCACGTGCAGGTTCGTCGGCTGCGGCAGCCGATTACGCAGCAGCACTCGCACCAGATCCCCCGGCCGGATCCGCCAGGTGGGGCCCGGCAAACCGCCGTCATACATCCACATGGCCGCCCTGCGGCCGCCGATCTGCGCCATCGCAGGTGCGGCAGTCACAGTCATGTTCAAAACACCGCCGCTGCTGGCTTGCACCGGCGGCTGCGCAAAAGCGCCTCCACCGCCTCGTCGCGGAACGGACAGGTCCGGGATGCCGCCGGATCCAAGCAGGCCGGCGGTGCCGCCGATGATACTCGCCGCGCCCAGACCGCCGAGGAGGAGGGCCTCGCGTCTAGTGATCGGCTTCATCCGTCGTCCCCGTCGGGGCCGGTGAACTCTCCCCGGTCCCGCTTCACGCTCAGCTCAGCCGGTCTGTACTGCTCACGCAACACCGGACGCCCGGGAGCCACCGATCCGCGGCGTCCGCGATCGCGCCGACGCGGTCCAGCCAGCATCCAGTAGAGGAGCACGAGCAGCAGCACAGCGCCAATGGCGATCAGGCTCCCTGAAAGCCACCCACCGTTCACGATCAACCCTGGAATCATCCGCGCTCTCCTCGCTGTCCGTTACCGACGCGCTGAAGCAGCGGCGTCATCGACGCGGCGGTCACCCGTGGCGCCAATCCTGTCTTTCGATGGCTCTCACCGGTCGGCTCTCCCCAGGTTGGAAACCCGCTCCTGATACTCCTCGCTGGTCAACTCGCCGCGTGCATACCGCTCATCGAGCAGGCGACGAGCGTCGCTACGTGCCGGTAGATTCCCCGGGCTCCCTCCGGAGTGTCTGGCGGACAGCAGCCGCACAACTAACACGACCAGAAGCACAACACCGACCACAATGACCAGCCACCAGCCGCCCATCCCGAAACCCATCATCAATGCGCCTCCTCCTCACTCATTAGCTCCGGCTCCGGGTGGCCACCGGCAGCACAGCAACCCGGAGCGGACTCCGCCACTGAACGCCCGGGTGAGGCCTCAGCGCCGACAGCACTGGCTTTCCCGGTGGCATCGCGGCGGGCTGTGCTGGCGAACAGCGGACGGCAGGTGACGCATACCTCACCGGTTCCGTCCTGCAGCGCCGCTCGCTCTTGATCCAATCGCTGCACGAGCGCCCACACCATCAACGTGAGCGCAGCGATGCCCAACAACGCGACGAGTCCTAACGAGGGTTCCGCGCCCTGACCCGCGTAGACGGTGCCGGCTGCGGCTAGTACCGGCCAGCGCAGATCGCACAACGTCATCTCCGCCCCGACCGGAGGGTGCACCGCGGCCGCCCCATACAAGCCGATGGCCGCCGCGAGCAGGACCAGCAGCGGGTAGCGCCATCCGGCACCCGGCGCAGCCCCGAACGGCGGCAACCCGGACACGCCCGCCGCCACCACGGTGAACACGATGGTCACGGCGAGGGTGATGCCGAACCGGCGGCGTGGCCAGGCCGCGATGTCACGCGCCCCCGCGGAAAGCGTCACGCCCGCTCACGGACTTCCTCGACCCTGCTGGCCAGTTGGGCTCGGACAGCGTTCATGTCCAGGGCCCCCACCTGGGCGATCAGCTCGTCCAGCGCGTTCGCCGCCATCGCACCCGGCTGCGAAAAGACCAGGACCCCGTCGCGGAAGATCATCAACGTGGGAATAGAGGTGATGCCCACAGCGGTCGCGAGTTCCTGCTCGGCCTCGGTGTCGACTTTTTCGAACACCATCTCGGGGTGCTGTTCCGAGGCGGCAGCGTAGACAGGCGCGAACATGCGGCACGGCCCGCACCATGCCGCCCAGAAATCGACCAGCACGATGCCGGCCTGGCTCACGATTGAGCCGAACTCGGCGGTGGTCAGATCCTTCGTTCCCATGCTTCTTCTCCTTCGTCGACCGTTGTCCCATCCTATCGCAATACCGGAGGGGGTATACTGGTGATCACCTCTTGTGAAAGGAAGACGACCAAATGTGCCGTGCGGTGACGTGTAAGAAGTGCGGGAAGACGACCTGGGCGGGTTGCGGCCAGCACGTGAATGAGGTCATGCGAGGTGTGCCAAGCGCGCAGCGTTGCCGCGGCCACGAGCACGACACGTCGAGCAAGACCACCACAGGCGGTGGGTTCTTCTCCCGTCTCTTTTCCCGCTGACGACCGGGCGCGGGGGAACGCTCGGATCAAACGAATCGAAAGGGGTACCAATGACGCACATCACCATTGACCAGCTCGCTGCACGCTCGGACGGCGTCCTCATCGACGTCCGCGAGCCTGACGAGTTCGCCACCGGGCGCGTCCCAGGGGCGCGAAACATTCCCCTGCAGCAGCTCCGGACCCGCCTGGCCGAGATCCCCGCGGACCAACCTGTCGCGGTCATCTGCCAGTCTGGTCGCCGCAGCATTCAGGGGGCGGAGGTGCTCCTCGCCGCAGGCCGTGACGCTGTTACTGTGGACGGCGGCACCGCTGCCTGGGCACAGGCCGGGCTCCGCCTCGAGCGCTGATCGATCGAGTTGGCCGGCCCCGCCGGTCGCCCGCCGGACTCCCCACAGGGGAAAGGATTACTCCCATGAACACACCAACGCCGCTAGACGAGGCCATCACCCCGGCCGCCGACCGGAAGATTGTCAATCGGCTGCGCCGCGCGCAGGGGCAGCTGGCTGCAGTGATCGACGCTGTCGAGTCGGGCGCCGAGTGCCGCGACGTTGTGATCCAGCTCGCTGCCGTGTCCAAGGCACTTGACCGGGCCGGTTTCGCGATCGTCTCCTCCGCCCTGCGCGACTGCTTGACCCAGCCCGGCGACGGCGATGGGGCACTGACGGTGGAGGAATTGGAGAAGCTGTTCCTCACTCTCGCCTAAGCGCGCCATGACAAGGGCTGGGTCCCCTACGCTCGGGCTCCGTGAAAACCTCGCCCAGTTCGCCCTGCTGGTAGCTGTCAACGCCTTTGTCGGTGCGACCACCACCTTTGGCGACACACGCGCCGCCGAAGCAGCCGCGCACAACATCCACCGCACCCACGGCCGAGTCAACGGCTCCTACACCGACACGGCCGGGATGGGTCACCCCTATCGGCCCGCGATCCAGAGCTACTGCGATGGGTCCACATCACATTCACCGAAGCACTCCTCGGTGCACACCTGATCTGGGGCGGCCCAATCCCCGGCGGCCCCGACGCATTCGTGCGCGAGTGGGCTCAGACCGGCACCATAATGGGCGTCACCGATCCGCCAACTACCGCCGAGGAACTCCAGAAACAGCTCGCCGGTTTCAACGCAATGCTCTGCTACGACGACCGCGTACGCGAAGCTATGCACTTCCTCCGCCACCCCCCGCTCCCCCGTTTGATCGGCGCTGCGTACCCCGTCCTCTACGCCGCAGCCCTAGCCTCCATGCCCAGCTTCTACCTCGACCTGCTCAGACTCCGCACGCCGCGATGGCCCGCAATCACCACCACCCGAACACTCTTTGGCGCGGTACGCGTCATACTGCGTCCGACAGCCCCAGGTGCTGCTGCAGCCCAAGCTCGAATCAAACGACTCAACCAAGAAGCCTGAGGTACGTGCCCGCCTCCGGGATTGTCTGAGTAACAATGTGTCAGCCATGGCCATCAGCCGCTTCGTAGCGCATACGTTTGCATGTCTCAACTATCTAAAGCTTTCCGAGGCACGCAAACCCTCTCCCGGACCGCGGGAAGGAGTGGCGGATTTCCGGGGCGCGATGCGTCTCGGAAACATGTCTTACCGCAAAGTGTCTTTTCTCCGCCGCTGCTAGCAGTTGTTGAGGCAGAATGGCCCGGTGAGACATCTCGGGTACACACGGGTCAGCACCAGAAGCCAAGACGCGAAACTGCAAGTCGATGCGCTCGTCAAGTCCGGCGTCCAAGAGCGGGACATTTTTGCCGACGTCACCTCGGGCAGCCGGACCGCGATCTCGCGCCCAGGGATGAAGAAGCTCCTCGAGTACACCAAGCCCGGCGACACCGTCGTCGTCTGGCGGGTCGATCGGCTTGGACGGTCCCTGATCGATGTGCTCAACACGGTGAAGCTGCTCCGAGAGCAGGACGTGCAGGTGAAAAGCATCTCGGATGGGATCGACCCCTCGACGACCTCGGGCCGGTTGATGTTGAACATGCTCGCCACTTTGGCCGAGTACGAACGCGAACTGATCACAGAACGCGTCAACGCCGGGATCACCGCAGCCCGGCAAGGCGGAACCAAGTTCGGCCGGCCCCTGTCAGATCCCGTCGTCGTTGCTGACAAGCTCAAGCTCGTCGCCGAGGCCAGGGCGAAAGGCCGCACGGCGAAGGAGGCGGCGAAACTCGTTGGGTGGAGCCGGGCGACTCTGTACCGTCACCAACAGGCCCTCGCGGCTCGCGAGAGCGCCACCGTGTAGGTGGCTCGTGGATGCGGCGGAGCGGTGGCGTGTTCTTCGGCTGCATGTCGAAGACCAGATCCCGCTCGTCGTCCTCGCTCGAGAGACCGGGATCTCTGTCCGAACTCTGCAACGCTGGCTCCAGCTCTACCGCGCGGGCGGCGTCGCAGCCCTCGACCCTCACCCTCGCACCGACAAGGGTGTCCGCCGAACCTCATCGGAGACGGTCGCGTTCATCGAACGTTTGGCGCTGACCCGGCCACGCCCAAGCATCGCCACCCTGCACCGGCTCGCCTCCGCGGAGGCGAAAGCTCACGCACTGCCGGTGCCGAGTTACGCGACCGTTCGCCAGATCGTTCAGGCACTCGATCCGGCCCTTGTCACCCTGGCACTTGAGGGGCCGGTCTCGTACCGGGACAAGCACGAGCTCGTGTTCCGCCGCCGCGCAGAACACCCCAACCAGACATGGCAGTCCGATCACACCGAACTCGACATCCTCATCGTCGGCGCCAACGGGAAACCCGACCGGCCCTGGCTCACCACGGTCATGGACGACTACTCCCGCGCCATCTGCGGATACATGGTCTTCACCGGCGCACCCTCAGCGATCAACACCGCCCTGGCTCTCCGGCAGGCGATCTGGCGGAAGACTGACCCGGCGTGGGCGATGTGCGGCATCCCCGACATCCTGCACGTGGACCACGGCTCCGACTTCATCAGCCACCACCTCGAGCAGACCGCACTCGCCCTGCACTTCAGGATTATTCACTCGACCGTCGGCCGGCCCCAGGGCCGAGGGAAGATCGAACGGTTCTTCGGAACCATCAACACCGAACTCCTGGCCACGCTCCCTGGCCACCTCGGACCGGGCAGCCGAACACCAACGCCCCTGCTGGACCTCGCTGGTCTCGACCGCGCGATCAGCGAATTCATCGGCACCTACAACGACCGGACCCACAGCGAGCTGGGGATCTCACCGCGAGACGCGTGGGTCGCGGACGGCTGGATGCCTCGTATGCCCGACAGCCTTCAAGAACTCGACGGGCTCCTCCTTACTGTTCCAAAGAACCGGGTCGTTCAACGCGACGGCATCCACTTCCAAGGCCAGCGCTACCTCGCCCCAACCCTCGCCCAGTTCGTCGGTCACACCGTCACAATCCGGTACGACCCCCGCGACATCTCCGAGATCCGCGTTTACGACCGCGACACGTTTCTCTGCACCGCCATCGACGAAGCTCACCCCAACCTTCGCCTCAGCCTCCGCGACATCGAAACCGCCCGCCGCGCCCGCCGCAAGCAGCTGCGGCGAGCCATCAACGACCGCATCCCGATCGTTGCCACCCGCGAGGAACTTCGCACCCCCGAACCCAGCAAACGGCGGCCGAAGTTGCGCACCTACGAAGAGGATGAGTGATGAACCAAGCATTCATCGTCACCAAAGAACACCGACGCTTCACCGAGTTCGCCAACGCCGTCCGAAAGGAGAAGACCATCGGGATTTGCCACGGCGCCGCCGGCGTCGGGAAGACCAACTCCGCCCGCCGCTACGCGAACTGGGACGCACTCGAGCCGTATATCAACGCATGGGGACCGAGAGGTGATCACGACGCCAAGCACTACGCCCTGGCGAACCGATCCCGCACCGTCTTCTACACACCCGAAGTCCTCTGCCGGCCCAAGGACCTCATGCACGACATCGACCACTGGCAGATCAAAGTCGGGATCTGCGCCGACGAGCACCTCCGCTCCCTCATGCCCGACGGGGAAGTGGTCAGGCAGAACGACGTCACTCGCCTCGTCGAGCTGCTCATCATCGACGAAGCCGAACGGCTCACCCCCACCGCCCTGGAGCTTCTTCGGGACCGGCACGACCGCACCCACCTCGCGATGATCCTGATCGGCATGCCCGGCGTCGACGAACGCTTCCGCCACTACCCCCAGCTCTACAGCCGCCTCGGCTTCTCACACCACTACCGTGCCCTCGGCCGTGAAGAGCTCCTCTTCGTTCTCGATCGCCACTGGAAGCGACTCGGCAGGACTCTCGACCCTGACGACTTCACCGACGCGCAAGCCATCGCCGCGATCGAACGCATCACCCGAGGCAACTTTCGCCTCCTCGAACGGCTCTTCCCTCAGATCAACCGGGTACTCAAGATCAACCAGCTCGACACCATCACCGACGACGTCATCGAAGCCGCCGCCAGCATCCTCGTCATCGGCAATTAGCGACACAAAGCGATCACAGAACACCGCCAAAGAGCGGCAAACTCCACACGCGTATTGATCAAAACCCTTGCCGAAACCCTCTTCTGTTCAGAACGCTATCTGGGGGTTTTTGAGCAGGTCTGGTAGAATGAAGAGGTCGAAAGGGGCAGCGATGAGCGTCAAGACCGCGAGCACTATCTCCGCCGCTGAGCGCGAGCTCCGCGAGCGTGTGGTGGCTGACGCCGCGCACAGCTCCGAGATGGAGGGTCTGTCTTCCACGGCCGAGTACCGTGCGGACGCTGCAGCGTTCGTCGAGGGGGAGTTCGACGCCGACGAGCTGGTGCGCCGCACCCGCGCCCGCTACGGCCTTGCCTGAGTTCGTCGACCCGTACCTCGAGCCCGCCTCGGGCATCCTCCGCAATAACTTCGGCATCACCGATCAGCGTGCCCTCGACGCAGCTGAGGCGGACCTGGTTGAGGCGCGCCGCGTCCAAATGATCATCCGACCGGTGAAGGTCACCGGGGATCTCCGACAGCTGCAGGCGATCCACGGTCAGTTGTTCCAGGACGTCTACGACTGGGCCGGCCAGCTGCGCACCGTCGATATCCGCAAGGGCACGGATGCGGAGGCGGAATTCTTCATGCCGGTGTCCCGGCTCGAGTCGGGGGCAGGGTTCGCGTTCGCGGAGCTCGCGGATGACAATCAGCTGCACGGGCTGGACCGTGACCGGTTCGTCGACCGCCTGGCGCACCACTACGACCAGGTGAACTACCTCCACCCGTTCCGGGAGGGCAACGGGCGCACCCAACGGATCTTCTGGACGCAGGTCGCCGCAGGCGCCGGTTATGACCTGGACTGGAGCCAGGTCACCGGCGCCGAGAACGACAGGGCGTCGCGGGACGCGATGGAGCGGCGAGACTTCTCCGGGCTGCACATGATGTTCGACCGGATCGTGCGGCCGGCGACGCCGGGCGGCCGGCTCACACCGGAACGGCTGGAACAGCTGCGGACGTTCGCAAGCATGGGCGGCCCCGCCACGCCGTCGCGTGGCATCTCGTCGGCCTCGGCGCGGCCGACGCGATCGCAGACGCAGGGATATGAGACCGATCTTGGGAGGGGACGATGACCGTCGTCGGATACGCGCGAGTGTCGAAGCGGGAGCAGAACCCACGAGCGCAGGAAGCTGAGCTGAAAGCGGCTGGTGCCGAGCGCGTCTTCATCGACCACGGCGACTCCAGCCGGATCAAAGACCGCCCGCAATGGGTCGCCTGCATGGACTACATGCGGGCCGGTGACGTTCTGCTGGTGCGGCGCCTGGATCGCCTCGGCGGCACCGAGCGGATCCTGATCGAAACGTTGCACGAGCTCGAGGATAAGGGTGTCGATATCAAGAGCCTGACTGAACCCGTCATCGACACCACAAGCCCGATGGGCCGCGCGCTGTTCGGCATCGTCGCCGTGTTCGCGCAGCTGCGCGTGGACACCATCAGAGAGAACACGCGACTGGGGCTCGAGTATGCACGCGCCCAGGGGCGGGTTGGCGGCCGCCCAACTGTCATGACGCCGGAGCGCATCGAGGTCGCGAGGCAGATGCGCGCGCAGACACCGCCGGCGACGTGGGACGCGATCGCCAAGACCCTCCGCGTTGGCTCCGCCACCGTTCGACGTGCTTTGGCGCAGGCGACCGAAGATGAGAACGCTGCTCGCGAGCCCAAAGTGCGCGCGGGCGCGAAGTAGTGTCCGGTTTCCGGAGGGACGAGCTCTACGCAGTCGGCGTCGTGGAGCATGTGTTGGGTGCGAGCGTGGTGCAACTCGATGTGCCTGGCGCACCGCGGAAAACGATCGACGGTGAGATCCGCTACGAGGACGGCAGGAGAGCCGGCCTTGAAGTGACAAGTGTCGAGGACAGTTCCGAGCACCACCTCAGAGCGAAGCTCAAGACTCGGCCTAGTGCGCCGGCACCTGGACGCCTGACGTGGACGATCCACGCGCCTAGCGTGCGTGACCTTGCTCGGCTGGAGAAGCTCTATGAGCTGGCGATCGCGTTGGCTGAGCGACACAACGTAACCCGCCCGGAGGACTTGCCGCTAGACGTAATCCACGGTGATCCTGAGCTGGAGTGGCTCGCTTGGGAAGCGGGCCCGGTGATGTGGGGATACCTACCCAGCGGAGAGCCGAAGGTCCATTGGATGCCGCCTGTTACCTCCGCCATATTCAGCAGCGAGGGCGAGGCGATCGCCGAGGGTGTCGACGCCGCTCTCCAGGTCGATCCCACCCGCGACCACATTGCGAAGCTGTTGGCCGCTCCGTACGACGAGCGGCACCTGTTCCTCATCGTCGGGACGACGGGTCTCAGCAATGCGGCCGCCTATGCGCTTATCGAACCCAGCGAGGTACCGTCCGAGGATCCCGCCCTCCCGATCGGGATTGATCACCTGTGGCTGGCGCCTGGCTGGGGGCAGACGGTCACGGTGTGGAGCCGTCCGACTGGATGGCGGCACGAGCGGCTGCCAGATCCGCCCCGATCGGCTGAGCGGAGCACAGCCACTCGTTGACGTCGACGCGGATATATCGCACCGTTCGTTTGCCGATCGTGACGTACGCCGGCCCCTCGCCGCGCTCGCGCATCCGGCGCAGCTCGTCGAGTGTCAGCCCGGTCTCGGCGGCTGCCTCGTCGGGTGTGTAGGAGCGCAGCTGTGCGGGCACGGTGACGCCGTGCCGGCGGAGGTATGCGGCGCTCATCACTGGCAGCTTTCGCAGTAGAGGGCGTCCATCGGATCGGCGGGGACCTCGTACACCTCGAGCGCCTGGTCGGATGCGAGCCGCGCGATCAGATCCGGCCGGTACCCGTCCCAACTGCTCCCGTCGACGACCGTGACCGGTGCCGTCGCGTACGAGGTTCCCACCGCCTGCAGCGGGTAGTCGTTGGCCGTGACTGACACCAGCTCGTATGCGATGCCGGCTGTGCCCATTGCTGCTTTGGTTTTGTCGCTTGTTGTGGATCCGGATTCCACGTACAAGGTGACGTTCGTGCTCATGACTCGCTCCCTCTCTCATCTCAACCCATTTGCCTTTCGGCGCTTTTGCCGAAACAGCGCCGGGGGTGAATGAGCAAGAGACCGTGGAATACCGGAGGGAGCGCAGCGAGTGAGGATATGCCGCGAAAGCTCTTGCTCGGAGAGGAACGGTGCGTACCATCACCTAGCCGAAAGGCAACGGAGTTGCCCCACGAACAGGCCCCACCGAGCGACGCTCGGCGGGGCCTGTTCTACAAGCAGAGGAGCCGTAGGCTCACCCTTCAATGCTCTCGGGCTGCGGTGCAGCTGCAGCACGGCGCTTGCGAGAGCGGGGCGCGGACTGGCCGGGCGCACGGGCGCCAATCTCGCGCAGGTTCTTCTCTGTCCAACCGGCGGCAAGTGCAGCACTCCAGGCTTTGTCGTGCGCGGCGGCGGCATCCTTGACCGCCTGCTCCGCGGCGTCGAACGCGTTAGTGGCAGACACGAGCTCTTCCACGGAGCGCACGCGCGCGTTCTGCTCCGCCTCGATGATGGCCCGCGCCTTCCGGGCGGCTTCCTGTGGGTCCAGTTGTATGTCGCTCATAGCCTCAGATTAACAGGACCCCAACCGCTCCACTAGGCGTAATGTTGCACCCTCCAGGTGCTGCCTCACCGATGCTTACGCACCGTTCGGGCGGAGCTCCAGTCGGAGCAAGCTATACAGTTACCCGGGGTAACTGGCTTGCGGTGCTGGACTGTCGCGTCCGGCACCGGCATACTGGTCGTATGGTCCCCGCCGGGAGGCGGGTTCGCTGCGCTGGGCCAGAAGGGCGGGGGAGGGGCGATGTCGGAGCAGAACGAGAGCCGACTATTCGGCCGTTCTCGACGTGCCAACGCCCGCGGTGAAGCGAAGCGCGCGAAGCGCTACGAGGTTTCGGTCACTCCGGAGGAGGACACGCAGCTGCGCGCCCGTGCCGTTGTTCGTGGGGTGACCGTTCCGCGTCTGTTGTTCGAGTCCGCGATGAGCGGTCACGTGCAGACGGACACGGATCGTAAGGATGCGATCGTGGAGATTTTCGCGGTTCGCCGTCTTCTTGCCAGCTTGGCGAACAATGCGAACCAGCTCGCGAAGTACGCGAACAGTGAGGGCACGTTCCCGGCTGAGGCGGAGGCGATCGTCACCGAGTACCGGTCGCTTGTGCCGCGCCTGTCCGCAGCGATTGAAACGCTGGCCGACTCATGATGCCGAACATCACCCGGGGGAGCCGGATGGGTGGGCTCATGGTCTACCTGGCCGGTCCGGGACGTTCGAACGAACACGAGGAGCAGCATCTCGTCGCCGGGAACTCCGCCATCGTTGCGATGCACGGTTACGGTGTGCTGGATCGTGAGACGGCTCTGGCGATCGCGAAGGACCTCGACGAGCCGCGCGTCGCGCTCGGCGTCGAGGTGACGCGCACGCAGAGCATCACCGACCCGGAGACGGGCGCGGTTCACTCGACCACGACGCCCGCGGATGTGTGGCACTGCTCCCTGTCCCTACGAGCCGATGAGGGCCAGCTATCCGATGAGAAGTGGGGCGCGATCGCGCAAGACTTCGTGGACCGGATGGGATTCACCGAGGCCAGCGGCAAGGCCGAGTGCCGGTGGGTCGCCGTCCGTCACGGTCTGTCGACCAACGGCAACGACCACGTCCACATCGCGGTCGCTTTGGTGCGCGAGGACGGCACTAAAGCGAGCACCCACAACGACTTCAAGAAGGCGCAGGACACGTGCCGCGACCTCGAGCGCGAGTACGGGCTGCAGCAGCTCAGCAGCCGGGAGCACGGGCTGGGGGAGCGGGGCATCAAGCCCGCCGAACAGGAACGCGCCCGCCGCACCGGCGCGGTCGAAGTCGACGCGCACCGGCTCGAGCGGGCCGTCCGTGCGGCGGCGGCCGCGTCGGTCGACGAGGGCGAATTTGTGCGTCGCGTGCGCCGGGCCGGCGTCCTCATCCGGCCCCGATTCGCCGCGGGCCGTGACGACGTTGTGGCTGGTTACTCGGTTGCGCTGCGCACCGAGCACGGCACACCCCCGGTTTGGTACGGCGGCGGCCGGCTCGCCCGCGACTTGACCCTCCCGCGGTTGCGCGAGGGATGGCCAGACAGCCCACAGGCGGCGCAGAGTGCGGTCGACGAGTGGAAGGCCACGAGCCGCAACCCGTGGCAGTACCGGCCGGTCTCGCCGGGCCGTGAAGAGAACGAGCCGGCACCGGAGCTGTGGCAGAAATACTCCGACGACATGCGGCGGATGCGCGATGAGCTGCGCACCGTGCCACCGGGCGATCGGGCCGCGTGGGCACACGTCGCGCGCGACACCGCCGGAGCGTTCGCCGCATGGTCGCAGCGGGTCGAGACGACGCCAGGGCCGCTTGCTGCAACCTCCCGTGAGCTTGCCCGATCCGCGCAGATCAAAGCGCACACGTCGAAGCCGAAGAAGGTCAGCATGGGCAGCGCCGGCGGCGCCGCCATGCTCCTGATGCAGGCCGCGAGCCAGGGCCAAGGGACGATGGCCGAGGCGATCCTGATGCGCCAACTGGCGCGGCTCACCGTGGCGATCATCGACATGCACAAGGCCATCGGGGACGAGGTTCGCGCGGCGGAGATCTCCCGCACTCTGAACTCGCAGATGGCCACGGTGGCCTCGCGGCTCCCGGAGGTCCCACGGAAGGGTGAGAGCACCCCGGCCGCTGACGTCGACGAGCGCACCGCCGAAGCGGTGCGGATCGCGCAGACCGGACTTAGCGCCCCGCGGCCCGGGTCGCCGGTGCCGACGAAGATCGAGCCCGCCAAACCCTACCAGCCCGCGACCGGACCCGAGCAAGACCGCGGCATCGGACGATAACGGAAGGTGGCAATCATGGCCGAAGAGAATGACGGCATCGCGGACGCACTGGACGGTCAGCTGCGCATCGCACTTACTGTGGCGGCACAGCTGGGCGCACGGTTCGCACGCATCCGGGAAGCGCTCGCCCGCACCCGCCAAGCGCAGACCGAGCAGCAGAACCGTGAGCTGCAAGCACGTTTCGACGCCGAACGAGCGGCGGCACGCGCCGAGCTCGCACCGGTCTACCAGCGCAGTTGGTGGGACTCCGCCAGCGTCGAGCGGATCGCCAACGCGCACAAGACCGCTACCGCCTGGCACAGTATCGACCCCGAGGCCGACCGTGCCGGCGAACGCATCGCAGAGGAGGTCCGAGACCGTTACGGGCTGGACGTCCAGGACCTCGACGCGGACCCTGCGGCTGCGCGTGAGGCGCTGGCCAGGGCAGAGCGCACTCGCTTGGCGGCGGCCACCTCGCGCGGGGAAAGTGTCGTCGACGTTGCAGAAGCCGGCGCGTTCCTCACCGCGGCGGAGAGGCTCGATCGAGTGGCAGAGGAATGCCAGCGACAGGCGGACGAACGGGTCGCCGAGACGGATGGGGCGTTGGACGTCGATCAGCTGCGATCAGAGGCGGAGAACGACCGGGACGTGAGCGTCGAGCTGCGTGGCGACGCGAACGCGAACCGCGCGGGCGCAGCCGAGGCGTTCGACAGCGCCGAGCGGCGGGAGTACTTCGCCTCCTCGCTCGAGGGCAAGGCCGACCGTGAGGTCATAGATGCCCGCATGACGGTCGCGGCCGACCAAGCCAGACATCCTCGTGAAGCCGTGACCACGGCCCCGAAGCGTGCATCAATTGCGCGCAAGACGCCGACGGACCAGGGGCAGCAACGCCAGCGTCACCTGGACCGGTAGAGGCGCAGGAGCGGTGTCAGGCCTGTGGTGATGCGCCTGCCGGGGTCACCGTTGTTGACGGGGTCTCCGCCGGCGAAGGCGTACCGGTTCGCGTTAGCGGTTGCATCAGACAGGATCCCCCGTGGACGGCATCGCGCCGAGGCCGTCCACGGAAGTTGAAAACCCGCGACGTCATGTGGTGATCATCCGGGCAAGGTTTTCAGGAGGGCGCGCAGCGTGTCAATGATGTGGGTTGCGCGCGTGTCTTCCCGTCCTTCCATCTGGTTTGTGAGGAAGGCGAAGCCGATGCCGGTGTCTGGGTCTGCGAACGCGACCTGCCCACCTGCCCCGTCGTGTCCGAAACCGGAGGCCGTGAGGTATCTCCTGGTTTGCGAATCCAATTGGAAGCCGCGTCCCCACCGGGGCCATGGGCCTGGGCTACCGAAGATCGGCGCCCCTTCCGTCTGAATTTGTGTTGCTTCTTGCATGGTGGCTGCGCTGAGCAGGCACACGCCGTCGGTGGTCGTGATTGCGGAAGACCAGATCGACGCCAGCGCTCTGGCGGTTGCGATACCGCCCGCTCCGGGTACCTCTGCGGCTTGGATTCGCGGATCGTTGAAGCCCGACTCCTCGCCGACTAGTTCGGGTGGGAGCGCTCCGCCGAGCGTCATCGACTTCTCGCTCCAGTCGGGCACATTGATATCCCGGTGCGCGGCTTCGTCCGCGATGAGATCCTGAAGAGTAGCATCGGCCGACACGTAGGCCACTCTGCTGCGGGCATAGTCAGGCAAGCCGATCCACGCGTCCTGGTGGAGCGGCGTGGCGATGGCCCGCTGAAAATGCGTTCCGGCGCTTTCGCCGGTGACGCGTCTGATGAGTTCTCCGGCGAGCCAGCCGTAGGTGATGGCGTGATACGCGTGGCCGGAGCCCGGCTGCCAGAGCGGTGTTTGTCTGGCTAGCGTCGCGGTCATTCGGGACCAGTTGACGATGTCGTTCACCGTTAGAGGCTCCCGGGGGGCGGATAGCCCCGCGCGGTGTGCAAGCAGTTCTGTGACGGTGATGGTGTGCTTGCCGGCGGCGCCGAATTCGGGCCAGTAGTCAGTGACCGGTGCGTCGTAGTCCAGTCGTCCTTCTTGTACCAGTCTGGCGGCGAGAAGCGCCAGGAGGCCTTTGGTACAGGAGAAGATGACGGTTGCGGTGTTCTCGTTCCACGGGGACCGGTCCCGGGGGTCCGCAAGGCCGGCCCACAGGTCGACGACGATCTCGCCATGGTGGCGGATGGCTAGGGCCGCTCCCATCGAGGGACGGCCCGCGAACGCATCGGCGAAGGCTTTTTCGATGGCGCCGAAGCGCGGAGCAACGGCGCCGTGCACGTCGATGGTCATGCTTCGATCCCTTGGGGAGCGGTGTCGAGGGACAGGTGGAACTCGTAGCTGGCGTCTTCGTCGAACCACATTCGGAAGTTGGTCCCCCAGACGTTGTTGTGGAGGTTGAAGTAGAAGCCGTCGTCGAGGTTGTTGAAGGTGTTGTCGAACTCGAGCAGTCGCGGTCGTCCGAGGGCGACGAGGGGAGCATCCACGGAGACGAGCCGGGCCTGTCTGGAGCCGTTGGTGTACTCGATCGCGTCGACCGCGTGCATTGTGCGATTCCCGTTACGGACGACTCGGCGAGGGTCGACCAGGTTCCCGAGCTTGCGCAGATTCCATCTGTTGGGGTTGTCGACCAGTGGGGCGATGCGGAACCAGCTCGCTTCCGGCAAACGATACCCATCCTTGTTCGTCAGTCTGAGCTGCACGGAGATGGTGGGTGCGGACCGGTCGAACGTATACGTGATCTCAACCTCGCGCGGTGCGCCTCGCAGTTCTGAGGCATCGTCCGGCATGATCGCTGCGACGCGTGCGATATCGAAGCCGTCCTCCGTCCACTGCCAGAGGCTAACAAGGTGCGGGGTGAAAGAGCGCGCAGGGGGCATGTCATCGAGAAGGTCGAGACCGAGCTTTTCATGATCGGCCATTGCCCAGGACGCGTTGACTGCGAGGTCGCGGCAATAGTCACGAATCCATCGTTGGTAGTCGTGGGCGGAGAAAGTCTGGTAGACGTATTGACCGATCGGATGGTCCTTATCGGCGTGCACTGTTCGACCTGTGCCCGTGACCGATGCGAGAGAGCCATCCAGCCCGAATTCGACCGCAAACTGTCCTAGCCGGCGCACCCCGCCGATGTGTGTGTGCGCTGAAGCCGGGACAGAACGCGTCCGCGCGGCGGCGCCTAATTCAGCCTTGGCTTCGGCCCGCAGGAGTTCGGGCAGACTGTCGATCGCGGTCTGCGCGTAGTCGCGCTGTTCCTGCCACGATCGCTCGAGACCCGAATAGGTGTATGAACGATCCGTCGTCTTCGATGCCCACTGCAGCGCGTATGAATACAGTTCGGGCGTGAGCTGTTCGTCGACGATGTCCCGGTCGCGTGCGCGCGCGAAATCCCGTTTGGTGTAGTTGACATAGTCGGGCAGCCACGATTTCACATCGCGTCCCCAGGTGTGCTCCGCAATGAGGAGAAGGGAGTCAGAGAAATCCTCGGACTGCGGACTGTCGCGCTTGAGCTTCCCTTCCCCGATCCAGCGCTCGTGGAGCGCTTGGAGACGCCTGAACCGCGAAACGAGGACGGGATCGCCGGCAGGACCATGGATCCACGTGTCGCCGATCTCTTCGTCGACGACAGGCAATGCCGGGGCGTGTGGGAGCAGCGTGGCGGCGAAAGCGTCGAGGGTGGATGCTTGGATGCGCGCGTGCGGATACCGCTTCTGAAGCCGAGCGAATAAAGCGACGACCTCGCCAGCGGTGGGCGGTCCGAGGTTGTCATTCGTGAAAGCCATGTAGAGGGCGTCGGTTTGGCCGGGGAAAGCCGCCGGAATGCTGTCATCGCCGTTGCCGTAGTTAGCGTCGTAGGTGGTGATGATTTCGGACCCGTCCGGGCTTCGCCAGCGGAAGTGCGGGGGGACATCTGGGAGTGCGGATGCCGGGTTGATGCCGATGTGCAGGTATCTGATCCCTGCCTGGTGCAGGAAAGGGACCATCGCAATGGTGTGCCCGGGTACGTCTGTCATTTTCGAACTGATAGTGCGGCGACCGTAGCGCTTATCGAGGTTCGTCGAGAGCGAGAGGCCGTGTTCAAAAAGGCCGGAGGTCATGAGTTCGGTGTGTGTGGTGAACGGTAACCCGTGCCAGGTGAGTTTGCCTTCGCGGATTGCGCGGTCTACGGCTGATCGCTGTTCAGGGCTTCCGTGGCGGAGAGCGTGGGTAATGAGCCAGGAACCGGTCGTCCAGATGAATCTCTCCGAGCCGCCAGCGTTCTCTAGCGCGTCCGCGAGGCGGATTGCAGCGGGAATGAACACGTCGACGTAGTGCTGGACGACGTCGGCGGCGTAGTCGGTGAAACCGACGTCGAGGTGCGTCTTGTGGACGACATGGATCGTGGTGATAGACATGCGTTCTCCATGGGAAATGACGGCGTCGACGGGGGACGCGGTGGTCGGGTCGGGGTCGGTGCCAGGCGCGGTCACTCTTTGACCGCGCCCTGCAGAAACCCTCGTAGTAGCTGCCGTTGGAAGACGAGATAGACGATGACGACCGGGATGATCACGATGATGGTCGAGGCGGAGAGCAGGGGCAGGTTCTTGCTGAACTGTGTGATGAACAGGCTCAAGCCGGCCGGGGCTGTTCGATGCGCTGGGTCCTGGATGAGGATCAGTGCGAACAGGAATTGGTTCCAGCTCCACACAAAGTAGAGCAAGGCCAGAGTGGAGATGGCTGGTCGTGCCGTCGGAAGGAGGATCCGCCAGAAGGTTGTCCAGCTGTTTGCGCCGTCGACAGCGGCAGCCTCGGTCAGAGATGCCGGGATGGTCTCGAAGTGGGAGCGCATCCATATGATGCCGAACGGCATGAACGCCCCGGTCAGCGGAAGGATGAGTGCCCAGTAGGTATCAAGCAGGTTGACGTCGCGCAGACCGTAGTAGAGGGCGACCACGATGGCCTCGTACGGCAGGGTGAGGCCGATGAGGAAGAGGGCGAGGATGAACGACTTTCCCCGGAATTGCATGGTACCCATTGCGTATCCGGCGAGGGTCGCGCAGATGACTCCGATTGGCATGACGACAATGGCGACGATTGCGCTTGATTGGATGAGCGTGGCGAAGCCGCCAGCTGTCCAAGCGGTGGCGAAGTTGCTGAAGTCGAGTCTGCTGGGCAGTGTGAATCCGCCGGTGGCGCTGTCAGCGGGCTGGAGCGACGTCAGGGCGATCGCGACGAACGGGACGAACGAGGTGAGGGCGGCGATCCACAGGAGCACTCCTGTCGTGATGCTTCGTCGCTTAGTGAGCACTGGGTCTCTCCCTGAAAATCGCGTTGATACCGAGCACGAGAATGTAGACGAGCAAGCTCAGGACGATGCCGAGGGCGGCGCCCAGACCGATCTGGTTATAGCTAAAGGCGAGTCGGTAGATCGTGACGCCGGGGACGGTGGTGGAGGAGCCTGGGCCGCCGCCGGTCATGATGAAGATGACGTCGAAGCTGGCGAGGGCGGAGATCACCGTGAGGGTGAGTGCGACGGAGATCTCTCCCCGTAGCTGCCGGATGGTGATGGTGAAGAACTCCCGGATACGGCCGCCTCCATCGAGACGGACCGCCTCGTAGAGGCCGTGATCGATCTTCTGGATGCCCGAGATGAAGAGCACCATGCACAAGCCGATGCCCACCCATGTTCCGACGATGCCCACGGCGGGATACGCCCAGGTGAAGTCGCCGAGCCATGCTCGGGCGTAGTCGCCGAGCCCTACCGCGCGCAGCACTTGGTTGATGAGACCGTCTTGGCTGTAGATGAACGTCCATGCGATGCCGGAGGCGACGAGGGGGACGATCTGGGGCAGGAAGATGATCGCGCGCGGGATCGTCCAGTTCCGGCGGGTGTCGCCAGCGACGATCGCTGCAAGGACGAGGCCGATCGCGATGGGGAGGAAAGAGAAGAAGACGATGTAACCGAAGGCGTGTTGGATCGCGCTGATCAGCGCCGGCTGGGTGAACACGCTGGCGTAGTTTCCGAGGCCGACCCAGACAGCCTCGCCGACGCCGTCCCATTCATACAGCGAATACCAGATGGTCTGGAGGTAGGGAAGGATGACGAAGGTCAGATAGACGAGGAGAGCGGGGGCGAGATAGAGGTATGCCCTACCCCGCCCCCGCCGCTGTGGTGATGTCATGAACCGTGCGCGGCCGTCCAGTCGGCCTGGACGGCGGTGAGCAAGCCCTCGAGGTCCGTCTTACCCGCAAGCAGTTCCTGTGTCTGCTGCGTGAATGTCGTGTTCATACTCGGCGACGCGTTCGCGTACGCGTTTGAGAGGCCATCAGCGTCGATGACCCTGCGGAACGCCGCGATCAGATCAGCGTTGAGTGTCCCCTTAGTCGGGTGCAGTGACGACACATCATTCGGCAGCACCCCGTTGTCGTAGATCGCCTGGGCTGACGCGGAGGACGCGAAGAAGTCCAGGAACGCTGCTGCCTCGTTCGGGTGCTTCGCCTTGGCGGAGATCGCGTATGACGTCGAGCCTCCCGCTGCCACCGGGTGCGGGCC
Source organism: Leifsonia sp. NCR5 (assembly GCF_002105485.1). Classification (NCBI taxonomy): domain Bacteria; kingdom Bacillati; phylum Actinomycetota; class Actinomycetes; order Micrococcales; family Microbacteriaceae; genus Leifsonia; species Leifsonia sp. NCR5. Next base: position 51,484 of record NZ_NCSR01000015.1, on the reverse strand, counting down.
GGGGAAGACGAAGAATCCGGCGTTGTCTCCCATTCCCTTCGCGATGGTTGTGGAGTCCCAGTTGCCGTCGATGAAGAACACGCCCTGTCCGGCGACGAAGTTCGAGACAGCGCCGGCGAGGTTTGTTCCGTTCACCTGCGTCACGGGCGGGAAGTAGCCCTTCGCGTTCCAGTCGATCATCGTCTGCACGCCGGTCCGGTTGGCAGCGGTGTCGAACGTCTGGCCCTTCTTCCCGAAGATCCAATCGTCGGCCACCTTCGCCCCGGAGATCGCCTGCGCCACTTCCTGGATGGTGAACGACCCGTGCCCTTGCTGGTTGCCGAACTGGATCGGAAGCTCACCCGCAGCCTTCGCCTTCGCGAGATCGGCGTTGAACTCCTCCAACGTTGTGGGCGGCTTCGTGATCCCAGCCGCGGCGGCGAGCTTCTTGTTGTAATACACGCCCACTTCGTAGTACGTCAGTGGCAGGGCGACCAGCTTGTCTCCGCCGAGCGTGACCAGGTCGCTTTCCACCGAGTTCGGAGCGAGCGAGATCTTAGAAATGCTCTTGTCCCAGCCATACAGCTTCGCGTAGTCGTTAAGCGGACGAAGCAGATGGTCCTTCGCCATGTTCGCGACGCCGTTGACCAGAGCCAAGTCCGGGGAGTGGTTGGATGCTAGGAGGAGGGGCTCGCCTGCCACGAAGCTCTCGTACCCGGTCGCATCGACCTTCACGGTGATGTTGGGATGGGCCTTCTCGAAGAGTTTGGCCACCGCCATCGTCACTTCAGCCGGCGTGTCGGTCGCTACCGTGAGGGTGATCTTGTCCGAGGTGATCGTCTTCGTGGGCTTGTTCTGTGTTCCCTCACCACTCGCCGCGCCGGGAGCGCAGCCAGCCAATAGCAATGCGGTTGTCGCAGCCAGCGCCACAGCGCCCAGACTTCGCGACCGGTATGTGGACATCATTGTCTCTCTCTTCTGCTGTAACCCGGCGACGACATCGCCGCGGTCTTTTCGGGATTATGGATTGCGGTTTCAATATAGCATTGCCCCCGCAACTTCCCGCAACACCCGGTTGAGCCCTATTTCAGGAAGCCTCGCTATCAGGTGATCTGTTGCCGCTTGTAATATTGTTTTCGCTGAACCATAAGCGAGGAGGCTGCAGGGATGTTGTCAACGGGATTCGTCGCGCCGGTCGTCGACCCCTTCTCCGTCGCTGTGTTCGTGGCGCTGCGGAACGCACAGCCACGAACTCTCACGCAGCTGGCCGACGCGACCCGGTTGTCTCGGCCAACAGTGCTGGAGGGCGTCAAAGGACTAGAGGACAGGGGATGGATCGAGCGGCTGGATCCAGACGGCAAGGAGCGAAAAGCAGGGCGACCCGCCATCAGATTCCGCCTGCGCGGCGAGGATGGAATCGTTGCCGGCGTGGACGTTGGTGTGCACAAGCTTCTCGTAATTCTCCTCAACCTCCACAACGAGATCGTGGGCGAACACCGGGTACAGCTCGAGGGCTCGATGACGGGCGCAGGCCGAGTTGAGGTCGTCGGTTCCGCGATCGACGAGGCGATGCGGTTATTCGCGCCGAGTTCGCGGCTCCTCGCGGTGGGTGCCGGGGTGCCAGGAATCGTGGATCGGTTGGGTCGCATCAGCGTCGCCCGCGCCATCCCTGAATTGGACGGGATAGAACTGGCCGCTCGGCTTCAGCAACGGCTCGGATGCCCAGTCTTCATCGAGAACGACGCGCACGCGGCGACACTGGGAGAGTTCAGCTACGGAGTGGGCCGCGGAACGAGCGATTTGATCTACCTTGTCGCCGGCTACCGAACGGCCGCCGGCATGATCATCGGAGGCACGCTGCACCGAGGGCGAACGGGTGCCGCCGGAATGGTCGGCGAAATGAATATCCTCCGCTGGCTTGGGGCCGCGGAGCGCCTGATGGCCACCGGCGCCAGTGACGATATCGCGCCCGCGACAGCGGCGGACGTGTTTCGGGCGGCAGAAAAGGGGGACCAATCGGCGGCCGCTGCAATAGCGCAGTACGCCGACGACCTGGCCACGGGGCTCTCCGCCCTCGCGCTCGCCGTCGACCCTGAGCTCGTCGTCATCGGTGGAGGGATCTCTCTCGCAGGGCCCCCCTTCGCTCAGCAGCTCCGCGAGCGACTAAGCATTCACGCCAGACTCATTCGCCCGCGTGTCGAGATCTCCGAACTCGGTGATCGGGCCGCCGCGCTCGGCGGTGTCCGCCTGGCGCTCGATCACGTCGAAACAGCTGTCTTCGACCTTACGAATCTGCCCGAATTTTAAACGAGGATTTTGTATTCCGAAAGTTTCCTTTGACACCACTGCTCTCACGGGATAGTAATTAAGTAATTCCGTTCCTTAATTACGTCCTTTCGATGGGGGCGGCCATTGCTGGGCAGGCGGAAGCGTCAACGTCGATGCATCAGAGGAGAATCAATGAAGAAGTCTTCGCGATCGGGCGTCATCTCCCGATTCGTCACGGCGAGTGCCGCGGCCGCAGCTGTGTTCGCATCGCTACTCGTGGCTGCGCCAGCCTTCGCGGTCGGCACCACTTATTTCGTCGATTCTGCCGCGGGAAGCGACTCAAACCCCGGCACATCATCCACCGCGCCCTGGCGGTCTCTTTCGAAAGTTAGCGCGACCACTTTTGCCCCAGGCGACACAGTGAACTTCAAGGCAGGAAGTTCCTGGCACGGATCACTGACAATCGAATCATCCGGCTCCTCCGGGTCCCCGCTAACGTTCGGCGCTTATGGTTCAGGTGCGGCCCCGCTCATTGCCGGAGACGGCGTGAACAGTAATGCCGTCTACATTCACAACGCGCACGACGTCGTGTTCCAAGGGTTCGAAGTTACCAACTCCGCGGGCAGCCTGACGACCGCTGGGAACCTCTCCGTCGGCATCAGGATTGAAGCAGCCAACATGGGGGCGGTGTCCGGCATCACGGTGCGCAACAACAACGTTCACAACATCGATGGAAACGGTGGAGACTACGGGGGATGGGGCGGAATTATCGCGGACATTCGAGGCGGCGGAATCCCCACCTGGTTCAGCAATCTGCTCATCACCGGCAACGAAGTGGGGTGGACTAACGACTGGGGGATCATTACGTTCTCCGCCTGGGCCTCTCGAAACGGTCAATCGAACAGCTACGGCGGAGCGACGGGTATCCCGGACTCCGAAGTCGGACCGTGGACCCCGAGCACCAACCTGGTGATCTCCAACAACTACGTGCACGACGTGACGGGAGGTGGGATCACGGCGATCGTCGCGACCAGCCCCCACATCGAAGGCAACACCGTCATGCGTGCAGCGACACACAAGCTCAACAACGGAGGCAATGGCGGGATCTGGTGGCAAGCGACCGACGATGCGGTCGTTCAGAAAAACGTCATCGGGCAAACAGGCTGGCTCGGAGGTTCACTCGACGGACAAGCCCTCGATGCTGACATCGACTCCCACAACAGCATCGTCCAGTACAACTACACATTCGACAATGGCGCAGGCTTCTTCATGGCCATGCCGGGGTCTGTTGGAACAATCATCCGATACAACGTCAGTCGAGGCGACACAGCGCAACTCATTGAATTTCAGAGCGCCTCCGACACGCGGATCTACAACAACACGTTCCACATAACCAGTCGGAAGCAGTCCGACGCTATCGACGGGACCACTGTGCAAGTCGCACAGTTGCTCGCAGCGGGCAAGGGATCGGCGTGGGGAGCTGACCTGCAGAACGAAGCTGACAACAACATCTTCTACAGCCAAGCCGACACCACCACGAGCCCGGCTGACGTAACGTCACAGGGAATCTCGCTGAAAGGCAACCTCTACTATTCGACGGCCGGCGCCACCCTGTCGGTGCCGGGAACGGAGACAAGCCCCATAGTCGCCGATCCGCTTTTCGCTGCCGTACCGTCCGCGTCGCCCAGTGTGACCGGTCTGGTGCCATGGTCAACGGTGCTCACGTGGATGAACGGCTACACGCCCGGAGCATCCTCGCCGGCACTCAGCGGTGGCGCCAACCAGTACGATGCGCCCAGCGCCGACGTACTGGGGACGACGATCCCGCAGGGTGCGCCCGACATCGGAGCCATCAGCCAGGCCGTCGCGGTACCGACCGTCGCGATCAGCAGCGCACTCGGGACGAGCATCGGAAGCGGAAGCGGATTGCTGGACGGAAGTCTCACGACTGGCTGGGCGAGTTCAAACAGCCCGACCTTTCCCGGGGACATCACCATCACATTCCCGAAGACCCGGCGCTTCGACGCCCTCACCATCGCCTCGGCTTACGCCCAGGGCCAAGCTCCCACCAACGTGACCGTGGCCACGCAGAGCGGGGGAGTCTGGACCACTGCGGTAGCGTCGAAGCCGCTCACCTGGCGTTCAAGCAGCTCCGCCATCGAATATCAGCAGGTGGCATTCCCAACCAACGTGTCCGCTACCGCCATCCGAATCACTGTCAACTCAGCGAACCTGGCGTGGTCACACCTTGCGATCAACGAGCTCTATCTCACGGCCGGTGGAACCGCAGCAACATCGATGGGCAACCAGGGAAACGACATCAACGCAATCAACGATCGCTCACTGACAACAGGCTGGGCATCCAGCGGAGGCGGAAACAACCCGGTCGTGGTAGAAGACTTCAGTCCCGCCCGCACAGTAACGACCGTATCCCTCGCAGTGAGCTACGCCCAAGGTCAGGCGCCCACCTCAGTAGATGTGCAGATATTTGCCGGGGGCGCCTGGGTGACAGTAGTCAGCTCGGCGACTCTAACCTGGTCAACAAACAGCGCAACGCCCGAGGTCAAAGTGATCACCCTACCCTCCGCCCAAACGACAAGCAGACTGCGGCTCGTCGTGCACTCCTTCAACAACACATGGGGCCACACCGCGATCAATGAAATGACCGCTGCATAGCGATAGCGCGATTTGGTCCAGGGTCCTTCGACCAGCCGGTCGAGGGACCCTGCCTGTATATAACGCAACGGCGGGTGATCAGGTGAGGCGGATCCCGTGGCGATTCGCGACGGCGACGAGGTCAAGGTCGTCGAGGGTGATGCGGCGCTCGTCGACGGGCTCGACAAGGCTGCCTTCGAAGATCGCCCAGCACTCGTAGTCACCGAGCCTGGACATGTAGCGGATGCCGCCGTAGAGCGGTGCCCCCGCGTCGTCGGTGCGTGTGTAGAGCCAGTTGGCGATCGCTCGTGTGAGCCGACGGTTCGGGCCGCGCACGGCGGGCACGTCGAGGACGCTCACGCCGGCACCGGTGAGAGCGGTGGGTGCGGCGCGGGTGAGGAAGGTGTGGGTGACGGGGTCTTCGATGTCCACGAACGGAAGCGCGTCCTGAATGCTCAGCGTGCGCAGGATGCGGGAAGCGCGCCAACTGGCGTCGACACTGGGGCCGACCTGCTCCTCCGGGGCGCCGCCGGCGCGGACGATGCGGGCGATGATCGATGCGCTGGGGCGGAACTGGGCCGTCGTCTCGGCGAAGGCACCTTGGGCATCGGTGGAAGCGTAGAGGACGCCTCCGCCGAGGACGTCGAACCGGTTTCCGGCGTTCTCGGACGCGGCCAGCTCCGCGGTGATGTGAGAGAAACGCAGCGGCGGTTCCGGGCGCTCGACCCGCACCAGGCGGCCGGGGACGTCGACGAGGGCGGGACTAGCTGGCATTCGCGTAGGCGCGGGCAGCAGCCATCACGTCGCGCGATCGTCCCTCCGCAAGGACCTCCGCCGGGTTCTCGTCATTCAACTGCGGGTTCATGCCCATGAACCAGGAACGCACCACCGATGGGGCATCCCCGCTGAGAAGGAGCTCGCAGATCTGCAGCGTGTCGATGACGCGTCGCTGCTCCTCGTCACGGGGAATGGCACCGGCCATCCACCGGGTGACGGTCTTGACATCGCGATCGACAATGACAGCGACCAGGCCCTTGCCCAGCGTCTCCACAAGTGACTTCACCGCCGGGGTGAAGTCAATCTCGATCGCGCGCACATGTGCCTGATCCCGACGCCGGCTGCGCGGAGTCGGAGCTTCCAAAATCGCCATGGTGCTCACCTCCGCCACTTAGCATACACGCGTACGGTGAGTTTATGTCCGAGTTGTGTCCGAATTGTGAGCATACAATATCAACACCTTGGCGCCGCCATAGGGCTACTTTCATCCCGGCGTTCGGGCGGGGAATGCATCACCGCGGGATGTATATAAGGTGTAAATGCCGCATCTTTTTTTAGCTGATAAGCGTGATTATGACAGTCTGAGTGTATGCCGTACGCGTGCTAAGAGCATTCACTTCGCCGCCGTAGTCGATTTGGCGTCTGCCCGTGGCGCGCTAGATGGCGGCTCCCCATGCTCGCGCTTTTCTCTCTTACCCTTAGCGTGCATCCTGCCGAATTTGGAGGACGCACTCCAGGCCATGACATGACGCGCATTTTCAGCGTAATTTTAAGGGTGGTTTTTCGCTCAGAATTTGACCTCACGGTGTCAATCCCACGTAAACTCAAGGTATGGCAACTTTGACGCCGCTGGGCCTGCACCGCAGCACGAACATGACTGACGAGCATGAGATCGTTCGGCAGCTGAATGATGCCCTGGGGGCGACGCTCGTGGCGGCGCTGGCTGGGGTGAAGAGTCGGCAGCAGCCGAACGAGTGGGCGCGGCCTGGCGGCGGCATGCCGCGGCCGGCGGCATGGAACCGGATTCAGTTCGCGCACCAGGTTTGGACGGCGTTGCGGGAAGAAGAAGGGCGAGACGTTGCGCGCCGGTGGTTCATCGGTGGGAATCCTTTGCTCGGTGAGAGCACGCCGATCATGGCGATCCGCGAGGACCGCCACGCCGAGGTTCGGCGGGCGGCGCAGGCGTTCATCGACGGCGACGTCGACGAATGACGGCGGCGGAACCGCGCATCTGTAGTGCCACGGGCTTGCGCCTGGTCCCCGTCGACCAGGCTGCCGGCTTCCACGTCGCCAAGTCGCGTTACGCGCAACCATCCGCACCCTGGCGGACGCCGGATGTGCACCGCCAGGAGTGGGGGCGCTTTGACACCCTCGGACGCACCTACTACGTGGCCGAAACCGCCATCGCAGTTGGATGGTTCGCACGCCGGTGACTCCGGTGGCGTTTTCCAGTGCGTGCTCGGCCTTGTCGAGCAGGTGTGGGTCTATGCCGTCCATGAGGCGGCGTCCGATCTGCTTCACCGTGCCCCAGAGCAGGAGCAGGATCGACACCGCAATGAGCAGGCCGATGATCGGGTCCGCGATCGGCAGCCCGAAGAGGACGAAGATCGCGCCGAGCACCACCGACAGGGAGGTGAAGCCGTCCAAGCGTGCGTGTACGCCATCGGCCATCAGAGCGGCGGAGCCGATGCGGCGTCCCACCCGGATCCGGTAGATCGCGACGATTTCGTTGCCGGCGAAGCCGATCAGGCCGGCCAGGATCAGCAGCCACGCGTTGCGGATGTCGACCGGGTGGAAGAACCGACTGATCGCTTCCCAGCCCGCCACGACGGCGGAGAGCGCGACGACGAAGACGATGAACATGCCGGCGAGGTCTTCGGCGCGCCCATACCCGTAGGTGTAGCGGCGTGAAACGACGCGGCGCGCGAGGACGAAGGCAATCCACAACGGCACCGCTGTCAGGGCATCGGCGAAGTTGTGGATCGTGTCGGCCAGCAACGCGACCGAGGCGGTGAAGACCACCACGAGGGCTTGCAACACGGTTGTGCCCAGCAGCACGAACATCGAGATCTTCAGGGCCCGAACACCGGCTGTGCTGGCCTCCATCGCGTCGTCGATCGAGTCGGCCGAGTCGTGCGTGTGCGGCACGAACATGTCGTAGAGGAACCCGCGGACGCCACCGTGCGGGTGGTCATGTCCATGCTCATGCTCATGCTCATGCTTATGCCCGTGCCCGTGCTCGTGCTGATGGTCGTGACCGTGGTCGTGGTCGTCGGCTTGGTCGTGCCCGTGCTGATGGTCGTGGTCGTGGTCTTGGTCTTGGCTTGTCGGGTGCGGGGTGGTCACGCGGTCGCCTCGTCGCTCTCGGGTTGCGCGTGGTGGTGGCGGGGGCTTCCGCCGAGGGCGTGTTCGGCTTGGAAGATGGCGTCTGAGACGAGTTGGCGCGCGTGCTCGTTGGCGAGCTGGTAGAAGACTCGGGTGCCTTCCTGGCGGGTCGAGACGATCCGGGCGAGGCGGAGCTTCGCCAGGTGCTGGGAGACGGATGCGGGGGTTTTGTCCAGAATGTCGGCGAGATGGTTGACCGAGAGTTCCTGGTCGCGCAGGGCGAGGATGATTCGCACCCGGGTGGCGTCAGCGAGCATTCCGAACACTTCGACGGCTAACTCGACGTATTGACTGTCAGGCAAGCGCCCGCAAATCGCGTTATCTGCATCCATACGCAAATTATTGCATTAAGTCTGGCCGGAGTAGATTGCTGCCACGAAAACAGAGGGCCCGAGCATCGCTCGGGCCCTCTGGGAGTCAAGGAAATGCGCGGTGTTCGGGTCACCAGCGCTGAGCCCCCTGTCCGCTTCGGGTGCGGACACACATTCTTATCATGTCCCCCTTAATGAGGACAAGGAAGCGGCCGATGTTCCTACCGAACGATGGGCTCGGTCGCGGTGACCGCGTCAGCTTGCCGTGGCAATGCAGGTGTGAGGGTGCGGTGTCCTTTGAAGCTGCGCAGTCGGAGGCTGTTGCTGACCACGAATACACTGAAGGGTGCCAAAGGCACCGCCAGCTAGCAGTGGTTCACTGCACTCAGCATGGCGTGCATGGCGTGCATGGCGTGCATGGCGTGTTGTGAAGTCATCTCCGGTCCGGTGATGAGTTCGTTATCAACGCTCGTGAGCGTACCCGCGCGGTCACGGGCTCGTTGGGCGGACGCTCACGGGCGCATGTGTTTTGGCTGGTTTGAGCCCGCCATTCACCTGGCGGCCGCCAAGACGCTGAAGCCCGTAGCGGGTCTTCAGAGAATGCTGATGAGGTCGGCGCATGCCTGCTCGCAGCGCCGGCACACCTCGGCGCAAATTTGGCAGTGCTCGTGCATGTCGGCGTGCTTTTCGCACTCGTCCGCGCACGCGCCGCACACGGTACGGCAGGCTTCGAGCGCCGCTCGGGTGACGTTCGCGTCATAGCCGGTGTGACGGGAAAGCACGGCTTCGGTGGAGGCGCAGATGTCAGCGCAGTCGAGGTCCGTGCGGATGCATTTGACGAGTTCGGCGACCATTTCTTCGCTGAGGCATGCATCGGCGCAGGCGGTACACGCTTGCCCGCATTCGCCGCACGCTTGGATGCAGGCGACGAGTTTCTCCTGGTCGACGCCGCTGAGATCGGCTGGGTAGCTCTCGAGCATTTGCTGAACGGTGGACATCGGTTTCTCCTCATGGATTGGCAGTCCCCCTACGGAAGTGACGGTACGCCGATCGGAACCCAAAGACTAGAAGAATACCCCCTGGGGGTAGTAGCATTCGTATATGAGTCCTTCGGTCCGGGTTCGCGGCATCGGCCAGTGGAGTGCGTGGATCGTCGTAATTGCCAGCATCGCGGGTCTAGGTTCCGCCTACTGGGATGACTCCTGGCACACCACTCTTGGTCGTGACAGTGTCTTCATCCCGCCTCATTCGTTGCTGTACCTCTCGTTCGCGTCCGTCGGAACTGTGTTGGGGTTCTGGGGAATACGGCTACTCAGCCGGAGCGGGTCGATTCGAGCCCTCGCCAGGGAGCCCGGCTTCCTGCTTGCGGCCGCAAGTGCGGCCGCAACTGTCGCCGCCGCACCGGTGGACGCGTATTGGCACACCGCGTTTGGCCGTGACGCCGTCCTGTGGTCTCCCCCGCACTTGCTATCGGTGATTGCGACAACCGTTCTGCTGGCCGCGATACTGGTGAGCATTGCGGATCGGCCGTGGCCGCGACTTCACATCGGCGTGTCTGCGGTGCTTCTAGCTGCGTCGCAAATCGTCGTTATGGAATACGAAACCGATGTTCCACAGTTCACGGAACTGGTGTATCTACCGATTATGTTGTTCGCGGCGGTGGCCGCCGCATGGGTGATAACCCGAACAACAGAATTCCGGTTTGCACTGACCGCAGCCGTGATCGTTTTCCTCGCGTTCCGCGCTGCGCTTACTGTGGGTTTGACTGCTGCGGGGTGGTTGCCGCCGGATCTTCCCCTTGCGCTGCTGGGTTTGGTCGCGGTCGATGTTCTTCCCCAGCTGCCACGATTGCGATGGGCGGTCGCGGCCGCGGCGGTCGCGATTCTTCAGACACTGCTGGCTGCTACGGGCTTCAGCAGCGTCGCAATCTCGAACACGATTCCAGCAGCAATCGCCATTGCGGGTCTCGCCCTCATGGTGGTCGTCACCGCACGATTTCGGAGTCGAATATCCATGGCAGTTGTTGTCGTCCTGGTTTGCTCAATCGGCTTTGCGCTGACTACTCCGTCGCCCGCATCAGCTCACGACCCGGGCCAGGGAGCCCCGTTCGGAACCGTCACGTTGTCGATTCTGGGGAATGGGACCGGTGGGCTCGAGGTCCAGGTCACTGATATCCGGATGGCTCCGGCCCTGTCGGAGCCGGCGCATCTGATTGCGCGCAGAGCCGGCGTGACCATCACCGCACCTTTGCGCTTCGTTGGGACGAATGACGCTACCGACCTTGCGGGATCGATTAGGGTGCCGAGTTCTGGTCGATGGTTCGTTTACGCGGAGATCTCGTCGTCCTATGGGACGCTCGAAGCGTGGATGCCTGTTGAAAATGACCTCTCGGGATCCCTAACAGAGGCCCGGACGCTCTACCAACCGGCGGGATCAAAGCCGTGGATCTTCGGGCAGTTTCTCCTCGCCGGACTGCTTCTAGGTACAGCCGCCGGACTCGTTGCATGGCTAGCAACGGCTCTCGTTCGCTTGCCTCGGTCGCGCAGGAGATGACGGTTTCGAACAACTCATGACACCTCCCGGCTCCCTCACTGAATAAGGTGGGGCGGCCAGACGGAGGCAATCGGTCCGCCGAGACGCGGGCGACGGCCAGACCCATTTCAAACTTCGGGAGGACGTTACTCAACACCTCTCGTGCCGCACGAACTGGGGGGTTTGCGTTGTCCATAGCTGGTGCGCCACCAGCTGCGCCCGGGCGGCTCTTAGGTGGACATGGCGATGGCGAGCAGTGGTACGAGCAGGGCCGCCACAGACTCGACCACGGGCTCGCCTCGCACCGATCGCAATCCGCTGTTGCGGCGGTATTTAGGAGCGAACGAGCCTGGCGATAGCGTCGGAGGCTTCTTTGATCTTGGCGTCGGCCTCGCCGCCGCCAAGTTTAACCGCGTCGGTGACGCAGTGTTTGAGGTGATCGTCCATGAGCCCGAGTGCGACCGATTGTAAGGCTGAGGTGAGCGCGGAGATCTGGGTCAGGATGTCGATGCAGTACTTCTCCTCATCGACCATCCGGTAAACGCCGCGAGCCTGCCCTTCGATCCGCTTCAGCCGGTTCAGGTACTTATCCTTGTCGGTGATGTAGCCATGCGCCGAGTCAGTTGCGGTGTCCATCGTTTGTTCTACTTTCTATTGAGTCTCGACTATGCCTGGCGTGCTGGCTCTGGCACCGAGGTGTGGCCTGCAGGATCGAGCATGGCACGAGTGCTGATCTCAGGGCGCAAGTCAAGTCGGCGCAACAGTTGCGCGTTCAGGGCGACGACGATTGTTGAGAGTGACATCAGGATTGCGCCGACCGACATCGGCAGCACGAATCCTATGGGAGCCAGCACACCCGCTGCCAATGGGACGGAGATCAGGTTGTAGCCGGCTGCCCACCAGAGGTTTTGCTTCATCTTTCGGTAGCTGGCGCGGGACAGCTGGATCACCGAAAGGACGGAGCGTGGGTCGTCGCTGGCGAGGATGACCCCGGCGGAGGCGATTGCCACGTCGGTGCCGGCGCCGATGGCGATGCCGACATCGGCCTGGGCGAGCGCGGGGGCGTCGTTAACGCCGTCGCCGACCATGGCGACCTTGCGGCCCTCGGCCTGCAACTCCTTGACCTTCGCCGACTTGTCTTCCGGTCGCACGCCGGCGAAGTAGCGGTCGATGCCGAGTTCGGTGGCGACCGACTTGGCGACGGCTTCGGCGTCGCCAGTGATCATGACGACGTGGACGCCTTGAGCATGGAGAGCTTCGATGGCTTGCCGGGATTCCTCACGCACCTCGTCGGCGAGTTTGAGCGCGCCGATGACCTGCCCGTCGACGAGCACGTGCAGGATGATCGCGCCTTCTTCGCGCCAGTCATAGGCGATGTCGAGTTCGTAGCCGTTTTCCTGTTCGAGGAGGTGCGGGCCGCCGACCTGGACTCGGGTGCCGTCCACTGTCGCGGTGACGCCGACTGCCGGCGACGAATCGAACCCGGTCGCCTTCGGCACCGTGAGCTGCCGTTCCTTCGCGGCGGTGACGATCGCGCGGGCAAGCGGGTGCTCGGAGTCGGTTTCCGCGGCGGCGGCGAGGGCGAGCACGCGGTCCTCGTCGTGGTTGGGGGTCGCCTCGATGGCGGATACGGTCGGTTCGCCCTTGGTGAGGGTGCCGGTCTTGTCGAACAGGACAGTGTTGACGGTGCGCATGCTTTCCAGCGCCAGTCTGTCTTTGATCAGAACCCCGCCACGGGCTGCTCTTTCGGTCGCGATCGACACAACGAGCGGAATCGCGAGGCCGAGGGCGTGGGGGCAGGCGATCACCAAGACGGTGATCGTGCGGACGACAGCGTCATCCGGTAGCCCGATCAAGGTCCACACGATTGCGGTGATCACACCGGATCCCAGCGCGAACCAGAACAACCAGCCGGCAGCGGTATCGGCGATCCTTTGAGCGCGGGAGGAGGAGTTCTGCGCTTCGGTGACGAGTCGTTGAATGCCGGCCAGGGCAGTGTCGTCGCCGACGGCGGTGATCTCGACGCGAAGGCCGGAGTCGGTTGCGACCGTTCCGGCGATAACCTTGTCGTCTGACCCGCGACGGACGGTGCGGGATTCGCCGGTGATCATGGACTCGTCCATGCTGGCCGAGCCGTCGACGACCCTTCCGTCAGCCGGCACGCGACCACCAGGCCGAACAACGACGACGTCGCCGACCCGCAGTTCGGACGGCGGCACCGAGATGGTCTGGTCGCCTTCGACTCGTTCGGCTTCGTCCGGGAGGAGGGCGGCCAGGGAGTCGAGTGCGGAGGTGGTCTGGGCGAGGGAGCGCATCTCGATCCAGTGTCCGAGCAACATGATCACGATCAGAAGGGCAAGCTCCCACCAGAAGTCGAGCTGGTGATCGAGGATGCCGAGGCTTGCCCCCCAGGATGCGAGGAATGCGACCGTGATCGCGAGAGCGATCAGGAGCATCATCCCTGGTTTCCGGGAGCGGAGTTCGCTGACGGCGCCGGTGAGGAACGGCTTGCCGCCCCAGACGTACATGATCGTGCCGAGGACCGGCGAGATCCAGGCGACCCAGGCGGCATCGGGCAGGTGATAACCCAGGATCATCGCGAACATCGACGAGAAGACGACGACCGGAACGGCGATCACCAGCATGATCCAGAAAAGTCGGCGGAACTGCCCGACGTGATCGCCGTGTCTACCGTGCCCGGACATGTCATGACCGGCGTGACCGGGCATCTCGTGACCGGCGTGCGCGGACTTGTCGTGCTCGCCCGGGCCGGCCATGTCGTGTCCCGCGGGCGTTTCCGAAGCCGTTGACCCTGCCTGCATGGTGTCGGTGGGGACACGGTGGTCCTCGTGTCCGGAGTGGTTGGTCATGGTTCCTACCTTGTAACGGTTGGAGGTTTCTGTCGAGATCGGTTCTGGATGGTGGCACGGGTGGCCGAGCGGGTCACCCGTCTTGAGTCGGTCAAGCGGTTGCGTATTGGGCCGGGGCGGCGTCGAACTTGGGTCCACATCCGGCGCAACAGAGGTAGTACCTGTTGCCCTCGTAGTCGCGGAAGAGACCGGCGGCTTCTGCGTCCGCCTTGACGACGATGCTGCCCTTCATGACCGGGCATTCTGCCAGGTCGGCAGCGGTCGGGCCGAGGAGATTCTGGGCGCCGGCAGGTGCCCCATCGTGGTGTTCGTGTACGTCGGTCGTGCCATGGTGGTGCTCGTGTGCCATGCTGTGGTCGTGGCTGTCGGTCATGGTTGTGATCCTTTCGGTGCGGTGGGTTGCTTGTGCTCAGATGTTCTGAGGGGCCAGCGAAGCGGTTGTGCTCTGCGGGAGACGTCCGACGTCGTTTGCGTCGGATCGGAACGATCGCAGACGCAGGCTGTTGCTGACGACGAAGACACTGGAGAACGCCATGGCGGCGCCGGCCAGCATGGGGTTGAGTAGGCCGAGAGCGGCCAGCGGGATCGCAGCCACGTTGTAGGCGAAAGCCCAGAACAGGTTGACCTTGATCGTGCCGAGCGTTCTGCGTGCCAGACGGATCGCGTCGGCGGCCGAGCGCAGATCGCCACGCACCAGGGTGAGGTCGGCGGCTTCGATCGCGACATCGGTGCCGGTTCCCATCGCCAGCCCAAGGTCGGCCTGCGCGAGCGCTGCGGCGTCGTTGACACCGTCGCCGACCATCGCGACGACCTTGCCTTCAGCCTGCAGGCGCGTGATGACGTCCACCTTGTCTTTCGGGAGAACCTCGGCGATGACCTGGTCGATTCCGACCTGAGCGGCGACCCGACGGGCCACGGTCGCGTTGTCGCCGGTGAGCAGCACCGGGGTGAGCCCGAGTTTCTTGAACTGGGTGATCGCTTCGGCGCTCGTGTCTTTGACCGCATCCGCCACGACGAGCACGCCGCGAGCGACTCCATCCCAGGCGACCATCACCGCACTCTGCCCAGCGGCCTCGGCCTGCTTCTTGGCCGCAACGAGCGCCGGGTCGCTCGGCACCGACCAATCGGCGAGGAGCGAGTCCCGGCCAACAAGGACGAGGTGCCCGTCGATGACGCCCTGGACACCCTTACCTTCGATGTTGACGAACGACTCAGCGGTCGGCAGGTCGCCGACGCGTTGCGTGGCGCCCTTCGCGATCGCTTGCGCGATGGGGTGCTCGGAGGCGTCCTCGACCGCTCCAGCGAGACGGAGCAAGTCAGCTTCGTCGACGGCGGACGCCGTGTGGATGCCGAGGAGGGTCATCTTCCCGGTGGTGACGGTTCCGGTCTTGTCGAGCACGATGGTGTCCACTTTCCGAGTCGACTCGAGGACCTCGGGACCCTTGATGAGGATGCCGAGCTGGGCTCCCCGGCCGGTACCGACCAGCAGGGCGGTCGGTGTTGCGAGGCCCAGCGCGCACGGGCAGGCGATGATCAGCACAGCGACCGCGGCGGTGAACGCCGCCTCGACGGGGAATCCGCCGCCCAGCCACACGCCAAGCGTTGCGACAGCGATCACGATCACAATCGGCACGAACACCCCAGAGATCTTGTCCGCCAATCGTTGCACTTCCGCTTTGCCGGATTGGGCGTCCTCGACCAGCTTGGCCATCTGCGCCAACTGGGTGTCTGTCCCGACCCGGGTCGCACGGATGATGAGGCGTCCGCCGGCGTTGACGGTGGCTCCGACAACGGCGTCCCCTTCGGCAACTTCGACGGGCACCGACTCGCCGGTAAGCATGGAGGCGTCCACCGCACTCGTGCCGTCGACGATCGTGCCATCGGTGGCGATCTTCTCACCGGGACGGACCACGAACTGGTCGCCGACAGCGAGCTGGTCGGTGGGGATTCGGGTCTCGACGCCGCCGCGGAGTACGGCGACCTCTTTCGCGCCGAGCTCCAACAGGGCGCGCAGGGCCGCACCGGCCTGCCGCTTCGAGCGCTTCTCGAAGTAGCGACCGGCGAGGACGAACATCGTCACCCCGGCGGCGACTTCGAGGTAGATGTCCCCGGCCCCGCTGCTGGGGGCGATCGAGAACTCGAACCCGTGTGTCATTCCCGGCATCCCGGCGGTCCCGAAGAAGAGCGCGTACAGCGACCACAACAGGGCCGCGAGCGTGCCGACCGAGACGAGGGTGTCCATCGTCGCCGCACCGTGCCGAAGGTTGGTGAGTGCTGCCTTGTGAAACGGCCAACCAGCCCATACGATCACCGGGACCGCGAGCGTCAGCGACAACCATTGCCAGTAGGTGAACTGGAACGCCGGAACCATGGCGAGCACGATCACCGGAACGGAGAGCACGATGCTGCCGATCAGTCGTTGTTTCAGTGACGTGAGTTCGGCATCCGGTGCGCCGTCGTCGGAGTTCGCTCTCGGTTCCTTCGTGACGGGGATCATGGCGGTGTAGCCCGTCTTCTCCACCTCCGCGATCAACGATTGCGGATCGAACCCGGCCGGAGCGGTCACTCGCGCCTTCTCGGTGGCGTAGTTCACCGTGGCGCTGACTCCGTCGAGCTTGTTCAGTTTCTTCTCGATCCGCATCGCGCACGAGGCGCAGGTCATCCCGCCGATTTCGAGCTCGATGTTCGCGGCGGAGAGCGGAGTGAGCGCTTCGGGTGTGGTCATCTGGTCCTCCCGGATCCGGGGGCGCCGACAGGCGCGGTTGACTGATTTAGTGTCCGGCCGGACTGCTGCTGCGGGTCGTGATCGATTGCTCGCCAGCGTGCGACATGGCAGCGGATACATCCGCCGGAATCAGCAATCGGCCGAGGGTGAAGCTGGCTACAAAGACGGCCGCCAGCCCCACCCCGTACAAGCCCAACTTGGTCGGAGCGTTCACCTCAAGCCCGCACGGCTGAGTAGCCAGCCTCCTTGACAGCTGCAAACACCTGTCCGTCGTCGAGGGCGTCGGCGCTCGTGACCAAAAGCTTTCCGCTTGCCGCCGACACGTCGATGTTCTCCACCCCGGCGATCTGTTCCACTTCTTCACGCACGGACATCTCGCAGTGTCCGCAGGTCATCCCGGATACTTGGTATTCAGTCGTCGACATTCGTTCTTCCTCCGAAAATACGGGCAAGGGGTATCTCGCCACCAACAACATGATACCCCCTGCCGGTATTCCCACAAAGGCGTGGGCCATCCCGACCAAAAATCTTGTGACTCGTGCCGTCCGGGCAGAGGCTGTCGCTATTTCTGGTAGGCGAGAACAGTCATCATGCCGGATTCGCCGTGATAGATGTTGTGGCAGTGGCTCAGCCACTGTCCCGGGTTATTCGCGTCGAAGTCGACCTCCAGGCTCTTGCCCGGGAGGATGATCGAGGTGTCTTTGCGTGGCCCCGCGTTCGGGTGCTGGTACGTGTGGCCGTGGAGATGCATCGGGTGCCACATGGTGGTGGAATTCACGAATTTCAGTCTCACCCGCTCCCCTTCGCGGACAATGAGTGAGTCCTGCAATGGCCGGTTCGGGTCGAATCGGCGGCCGTTGATAGCCCACCTGTAGGAGTTCATGTCGCCGGATAGCTTCATCGTGACCGTTCGGTCGATGCCGCGGGTTTTCAGCTGTACGGCATCGGCTGCGGTCAGGTCGCTGGCGACGCCTATTCGGGTGGAGTTGAGTTCGGGTAGCGTCTTCAACGCAGCCGGTGCGGTCCCGCCGCCAGAGCGGAGGACGGCGTACGCGGCCGCGTCCTTGCCCTCGGCGGCGGCGACAAGCGGGAAAACCCCGTCTGCGGCGGTGACGATCACGTCGTACCGCTCCCCCATCCCGATCAGGACACTGTCGACTTCTTTGGGCTGGACCGGGTAGCCGTCGGTGTGCGTGATGGTGAGGGTGTGGCCGCTGAGGGCGACCCGGAAGGCAGTGTCAGCACCGGCGTTGATGAACCGGATGCGCACCCGGGAGCCAGGTTTTGTGGTGAACGTCTCCGGATCGGCCGCCGACCGGCCGTTGATCAGATACAGCGGGTAGTAGACGTCGCCGGTGTCGCCGCCGAGCAGCGCCGAATTGGTGCCCATAAGCATGTTCCCCATCCGCATGAGCATGCCGTCCATCCCCATCGATCCCATCCCTTTGGAGAGATCGGCCAGGACTTGGTCGGGCGTGGCGGTGACTCCGTCGAGCCAATCATCAAGAATGACAACCCACTCTTCGTCATACGCCAGGGGTTCCCGCGGGTCATCGACGATCAATGCCCCGTAGAGGCCACGGTCGATCTGGACGCCCACATGCGGGTGGAACCAGTAGGTGCCGGGGTGCTCGGCGGTGAAGTTGTAAGTGAATGCGTCACCGGCGGCGATCGCGGATTGGGTCAGTGGGGGCACACCGTCCATGTCGTTGCGCAGGGCGATGCCGTGCCAATGCACCGAGGTCGGCTGCGCTAGCCCATTGGATACCCGAGCGTGAACGGTGTCGCCGGCACGGATCCGGATGGTTGGCGCCGGTGTCGAGCCAAACGTCCAGGTGTTCGCGACCCGACCGGCGAGGTCGAGCTGGGCTGGTTTCGCGTCCAACCCGACGGTGGCGACGCGTCCCGTGCGGCGGCGCGCTTTCTCGGCCGCAACGACAGCAGCGGACGTCGGTGAGATCAAAGTCGGGGTCGCCGGCGTGCAGGCGGCCAATGCCGCAAGAGTGGCCGCGCCGAGGCTCGCACCAAGAAGGGCGCGTCGAGACAGCGGGCCCGAAGGGATCGGAGAAGTGGGCATGAAGGAACCTCGCAGAGTGAAGCAAGCAGAAGAAGGGGCCCGGTGAGGTGGCGCAGGGGGAATGCGTGGTCCACCCCACCGGGGTCGAATCAGACCGAGGCCGAAACGCCTAGCCGAGCGCGGCCAGCATGGCCTTCATGTCGGCGATCTCCTGAGTCTGCGCTTTGACGATGTTGTCGGCGAGTTTCTTCGCGGCGCTATCTTTGCCGCCGGACTGCTCTTGTTCAGCCATGGTGATCGCGCCCTGGTGGTGCTGGATCATCAGGGTAAGGAACTGCTTGTCGAACGCGGCACCGGTTGCTGCTTTCAGACCAGCCATATCTTGCGCTGTCATTCCCGGCATCGAGCCCATACTGGACGTGTCGGTCGGCATCGGAGTGGACATCTCCATGCCGGCCATGGTGGTCGGTTCTCCCCACGACTTCAGCCACGATTTCATCAGGTCGATTTCGGGCTGCTGGGCGGCCTTGATCTTCGCGGCCAGGTCCTTCACCTGGGTGGAAGTCGCCCGTGTGGGAGCGAGGTCAGCCATCTGGATTGCGCCTTCGTGATGCACGATCATCATCTGGGCGAAGGTGACGTCTTGGGTGTTGTGGGACGCGGCGGCCGTCGAGGACGAATGGGACATGCCGGACATGTCGCCCATGCCGGAACTGGTGCAGCCGGCGAGGAGCCCGCCGGCGGCAATGACGACGCCGGCGAGGGCGAGACGGGTTGCGATTTTCATGGGTACTCCAAAGAATGGTGGGTGAATTGTTGAGGTTGCGTTCATGGAAAGGAACTCAGCGCAGAGTTCTCCCACGAGCCTCTAAATCCGTAGTACCTGGAGAGCCAGAGTCCGGTCGGTTCCGCGCATCGCAGTGCCCGGCCGCCGGTGGAGCGTGAGACGCGGGTGGCTGACTGGAAGTTTGTCGCCCACGGAGGGAAAGCAAAGAAGAAGCAGAGCCGCCGCGATCACGAGGAACAGGCAGGCGTGCATGGCGTCATGGGTCATCGAGCCCATCAGTTTCTCGACCGCTGAGAGGTTGGCTGTGCCGACCGTCGGCATCGAGGTGAGCGGCATCGTGTGGGCAACCAACTCCGTCCCCGACGAAGGCAGCTCAGCCTGCTCGGCTGTTACCGGAGCGGTCGGGCGTAGGGACGCCATCGGCATATCGATCGCCGAGTGCATGGCCGCGATTCCGGCGATCAACGCGAACACGATAGAGAGCCGGGCGAGAAGTCTCGTCATCCCGGTCTGTACTCGCGACTTGCTCGTTGCCACCCTTCGAAGATACCCGCCAGCGGTATACGGAGAGAAACGCACCCGGCGCATTCTCAGTTCTGCGCACTCTTACCGGCGAATCTGACAGCTCTCGTTGCAGCGAGGTTGTCTGTGGCGTAATTTCTACCCCGCGGGGGTATGCGCGTCCATGCCCTGGAAAGGGTGCGCTGTGCTTATCCAACCGATCGACTATTTCCTGGTCGTCTGGTTCCTGCTGGCCGGGATTTCCACGTTGTACGTCGCCGTCGATCAGTTCCGGAAGAACCCGGAGCCGACAGTGATGAAATGGGGTTTCATCCTCGTCACGCTCTACCTCGGTCCGATTGGATTGCTGCTCTACGTGCTGGTCGACAAGGAACCGCATCCCGGCGAGCATGAAGAGTTCACCAAACCGTTGTGGAAGCAGGGCGTTGGTTCAACGATCCACTGCGTGGCCGGTGACGCCACCGGCATCATCGCAGCGGCGGCAATCACCGCCGTCCTCGGCCTTCCGATGTGGTTGGACCTGATCATTGAGTACCTGGCTGGGTTCGCGTTTGGGCTGCTGATCTTCCAGTCCCTTTTCATGAAGAGCCTGATGGGTGGGACGTATCTGCAGAACGTGCGGAGCACGTTCCTGCCGGAATTCATCAGCATGAACTTCATGATGGCGGGGATGGCGCCCGTGATGACGCTGCTGATGATGGGTACGGATATGCGGGCGATGGAACCAACCGAGCTTCTGTTCTGGGGAGTGATGTCGGTGGGCGTCGCCGCAGGTTTTGCGTTCGCGTATCCGGCAAACGTGTGGCTGGTCTACAAGGGGTTGAAGCACGGTCTGATGACCACACGCCACGCCGGCACGCACAATGATGGGGACCGTAGTCACGACCAGAAGGCCATGCCGGGTATGGCGGGTAGAGGCGAGCGCGGGGCGCGC
This sequence comes from Leifsonia sp. NCR5, assembly GCF_002105485.1. NCBI lineage: Bacteria > Bacillati > Actinomycetota > Actinomycetes > Micrococcales > Microbacteriaceae > Leifsonia > Leifsonia sp. NCR5. The sequence goes on along the minus strand of NZ_NCSR01000015.1, from coordinate 30,722 downwards.
CAACCAACTCGGCCACAGGTGGCGGCAGTCGCCTTCGTTGGCGTGATCGCCTTGGTTGCGGGGATCTCCGCACCGTCGAACGCGGTGAACATGTCGCTGAGCGCTCAGGACGTCGGTGGGGCGATCATGCCGCCCGGGATGATCATGACCCGCGACACTCCGGGCGCGGCAATGCGCGACATGGCAGCAGTCGACCCCCGGGACGTGACCGAGACAGCAACGGCTGACGCGCGCGGTGACCGACCGCTCGAGGCGCACATGGTCGGCGGGGTGAAAGAGTTCGACCTCACTGCATCGCTCATTAAGTGGCAGATCCTCCCAGGCCTCTGGGTGGACGCGTACGCCTACAACGGGCAGGTTCCCGGCCCGCGGCTGAACATGGTGCAAGGCGATCGCGTGCGCATCAATGTCACCAACAAGCTGCCAGAATCGACAACGGTGCATTGGCACGGCCTCGACATCCCCAACAACATGGACGGACCTGCCCAGATCACCCAGCATCCCATCGATCCCGGCACAGCCTTCACTTACGAATTCACGGTCAAGCAGGCTGGCACGTTCTTCTACCACTCGCACGACCACGCCGACCGACAGGAGTCGCTGGGGCTCTATGGGGCATTGATCATCGCGCCAGCGAATTCGTCCGACGCGGTTCGCGCGGATGTGGACTACACCATCCAGCTTGGCGAATGGCTGAGCCGGAATGGGCTGACCTGGCCGGCCATGCCGATGGAGGGCGTTCTGGCGAACTACTTCACGATTAACGGGAAGGCCTATCCGGCGACGGAGACGATTCGGATGAACGTTGGACAGACGCTCAAAGTTCGGTTCATCGGAACGAACTCGGTCGATATCCACCCAATGCACATCCACGGTGGACCGTTCGAAGTGGTCGCCCGGGACGGGGTCACGCTCGCCCCGTCGGCCCGGTTCCAGGCCGATACCGTCAACGTTGGCCCCGGGCAACGCTACGACGTACTGTGGAAGGCCCGTGCGCCCGGCAAATGGCTGATCCATTGCCACATCAATCACCACACGACGAACAACAACGTCGAGCAGGACGGCGCCGGCGGCCTCACCATGGTCATCGACGTCACCCCATAGAAGACCGAAGCAGGCAAAGAAGTGCAGGACGAAGAACGCGACCAGCCCTGGTGGGAGACGGGAGCCCCATCAGAGCCGGCCCTCTCCCCCAACTTCCGCAAACACCGGACACTCCTCATCACCGCAGCGTGCGGGGTCTTCCTCGCGTTGGTGGGGTCCTTTGTCAGGGTTTTCGCAATGCACATGTGACGATCGAAACCCCGCCGTGCCTAACCAACCGGTGCGCCGTCTAGTGGTGATTGGGAGAGGCTCCGGTCAATCGCGTTGGAAACCGACGAAGAGACCACCGGTGAATCGTGCGCTGACGTTGTACAGGAGCGCAACGATTGCGCCGACAACCATGGTGAAGATGGCTCCGAGAAGACCGAGCGCGGATGACATGAGTATGACGGTGCCAGGGTTGACGATCTTCTTCACACTGGCTGTGCTCGCGGCGTCGGCTGGGGCGGGGCCGGACAGGATGGAATCCAGCTGATTAAGCACGCCACTCTGGTCCAATACTGTCCACAGAATGAGGCCGGACACGGCTGTCACGACCGCCAAGATCAGCCCGGCGAGGAGGGACACTTTCGCGACCGACCAGACGCTCGTGTAGACCAGGTGGAGGCGGACCGGCCGGTGGTCTGAGGGTTTCCGCGCGGTATGGGGTTCCATAGGTTCCTCGTGTGTTTGACGCTTCCTTTGGTTGGCTGATGGATTTGTGGCTAGATCGGCAGGGTGACGCCGCCGATCAGCGCCTGAAGGCTGTAGATCCAGGCGGACCAGACGCCGGTGACCATCAGGACACCGATCAGGATTAGGAGTGTTCCGCCGGCGATGTTGATCGTGCGAATGTGGCGTCGGAGGAAGCCGATGGTTCCGGCCATCCATGCGAATCCGAGCGCGAGCAGTATGAAGGGGATGCCCAGCCCGAGTGCGTAGAAGCCGGTCAAAACCGCACCGCGCAGCGCGGATTGGCTGGAGAGGCTGAGGGAGAGAACCGCGGCGAGGGTCGGGCCCATGCAGGGTGTCCAGCCCAACCCGAAGACCAGTCCGAGGAGGGGTGCGCCGGTGAGGCCGGTTGCTGGCCGGATCGGCAATTTGAGGGTGCGTTGGAAGATCGAGAACGTGCCGATGAAGGCGAGACCCATCACGATCACCAGGAGGCCGAGGATGCGGGTGATGAGGTCCTGCCAGCGGATCATCCACGATCCGAACGCACCGAAGAGGGCTCCGTAGGCGATGAAGACGATTGCGAAGCCGAGCACGAATAGTGCCACACCGGTAACCGTCCGTCGGCGGCCTTTGCGGGCATCTGGCCCAGAGACGCCGCCAACGTAGGCCAGGTAGCCGGGGACGAGCGGTAGAACGCAGGGAGAGGCGAAGGATACCAATCCGGCAAGCACGGCCACTGGAATGGCCAGCAGTAGGCCGCCGTTAGCAGCGATCGCAGCGAAACCGTTTCCCATTACCGTTCCGCCCGCATTGGTGTCCGCGCCGGGAGGTTCACTTTTGGCCGGCCGTGATGGCGCCGCCGACGAGCAGAACGGCGGCCAGCGGGTAGCCGGCGGCGAGGTCGACCCAGCCAGGCGGCTGGGCGCCAAAAACGCCGAGGTGGGCGAGCCAATGCTGCAGACCGACGATCAGACCGATTGCCATGAGGCCTTGGCCGATGCGCAGGAATCGGCGTTTGCGGAGGTAGCGGGCGCGGAGTTGTTCCGGGGTGGGTTTGACGTCTTCGTGGGTGGAGCGCCGGCGGGGCGGCTCCTCCTTGTTCTTTCGTACCATGATGTGCCTTTCGGGTGGGGAGTGTCGTTGGGAAATGGGACTGGGGTCAAAGACCGCTGTAGGAGTGCAGGCCCTTGAAGAAGACATTCACGATGCCGAAGTTGAACATCACGGCGCAGAAGCCGATGATGGCTAACCAGGCCGACCGCGAGCCGCGCCAGCCGCGGGTGGCTCGGGCGTGGATGTAGCCGGCGTAGGTCACCCAGATGATGAAGGTCCACACTTCTTTGGTGTCCCAGCCCCAGTACCGACCCCAGGCTTTTTCCGCCCAGATCGATCCGGCGATGAGAGTGAAGGTCCAGAGGAGAAAGCCGACGATGTTGACTCGGTAAGCGAGGTTCTCGAGCGTTGACGCGTTCGGCAGAGTGCTGAGGAAGTGCATTGGCGCTGGTGCGCCCTCGGCGATTTGGTGTTCCCTTCGCGATTGCACGAGCTGCACCCCTGACAGGGCGAATCCCAGAGCGAAAAATCCGGTAGCGATGATGGCCACCATCACGTGGATGACGAGCCAGTACGACTGCAGGGCCGGCGGGAGCGGGGCAACCTCGACGTAGTAGCGCATGCTTGAAATGCCCAGCAGCACGAGCACCAGCCCGGTGACGAACGAGCCGAGAAAGCGGAGGTCATATCGGAGGGTCACCAACAGGAACACACCGACGATGATCAGGGTGCCGGTCATCGAAAATTCGTACATGTTCGCCCAGGGCACCCGGCTGGCGGCGATCCCACGGAGGATGTCAGCGCCGAGATGGAGTACGAACCCGTTGATCGTGAGGATATAGCCGACCTGGAGACTTCTTGGGGTGGAACCCCTCTGCGTCGGTCCGTTCTCGAGGCGGCCGCTGAGCCGGGTGAGGGTCGCGGTCACGCCGCCGATGGGACGGCTGTCACTGGTGGTAGCCGCAGCTGTCTGGGTTCGTCGTGCGACTGCGCTTGGCACGGTGGCGGTTACCTGAGCTCCACGGCGTGCCAGATCGATCGCGAACGCGATGAACGCGGCAGCATAAACGGCCATCGCACAGATGAGGAGCAGGACAGAGAGTTGCGACAGGGATTGAGTCATGAGGGTTCCTTCGGATCGGTGTTCTCCGGTGACCCGCTCGCCACGTCACGGAGCGTGGCGGAGTGGGCCGCAGTGAGGGCAGCGACGGTTGCCTCCAATTGGGGGTCGTCACCACGGGCAAGGCCGGCATACTCGACGCGGAGTGGGTCGCCGGCGCGTCCGATGACCTTCACCCACAACCGTCGTCGCGGGACGAAGAGGGAAGTGAAGAGGCCGCCGAGCGCGCCGATGGCGAACAGCAGCACCCAGCCTTGGGCGGGGTCGTGGTGAACTTCGAAGGAGGCGAACCGGGAGACGCCGTCGAAGGTCACCGAGCCCAGCCCGCCGGGTAGCTGCTGTGTTTGGTCGGGTTTGAGCTCCAGGGATTGGACCCCGGTTTTCCCGCCAGTGAGTTGGGTAAGGGTGGACGTGTTGAGCGCATACACCGATTTGGGTTGCCCGGTATTGAGGCCGAGGTCCCCGGCGTAGGCATTCAGGGTGAGGACTGGATCTTTCAGGTCCGGGTAAGCGGAGAAGAACGCGCCAGTGCTCGAGGTCGCCTTGGTGGGGTAAAAGAACCCGATCAGTCCGACCTGCTTTCCCAACCCGTCGGGGACTTTCACCACACCGAGCGAGGTGAGATTGGCATCCTGTGGGAGGAAGGGCACGAGGTCGCTGAACACGGCGCGGCCAGCCGGGTCGCGGACGGTGATCCGGGGTGCGTAACCGTTGCCGAGCAGGTAGACGTCGGTGCCGCCGATGTTGAGTGGTTCGTTTACTTTGATCGTCGCCTTGTCCTTGACCGGTGACCCTTGCTGTTGCGTGGTGACCGTCGCGGTGTAGTCGGTTGGCAATCCGCGGGCGCTCTTGTTTTCGGTTTCGTAGGTGACGGCGAGTTTGTCGAGAGTGAGGGAATACGGGGTGAGCCTGTTGCTGTTGAAGAACCGGCCCGGGTTGAAGGAGTCGTAGGCGGCGAGAGTGTTGATCATCGACTGGCCCTCCACGACGACTCGGTTGCCATTGAACCCGAACCCGCCACCGACACCGACGGCCACCAGGACTCCCACCAGCGCAATGTGAAAGAGAAGGTTTCCGGCCTCCCGGAGGTAGCCGCGCTCGGCGCTGACCGACATCTCGAACCCGTCCGGTGTTCGTCTTCCTTCGTAAAGCGCGACCCGGTAGCCGCGTTTGCGCAGCAGGTCCTTTGCGGTCTCAACGGCTGCCGGAACGGTGACCGGTACACCCGTCGCATCACGCAGGTCGGTGGGGATCTGAACGGCACGGTAGCCGCTCATCCGGGACAGCCGGGCGGGCGTTTTCGGTGGGGCGGCGCGCAAGGCTCGAAGGTGATGAACCGTGCGTGGCAGGACGCAGCCGATCAGCGAGATGAACAGCAGCAGGTAGATGCTGGAGAACCAGAATGAGGTGTATGCGTCGAATGCTTGCAGCTTGTCGAGGATTGGTGCCAGTGACGGGTTGTCCTTGAAGTATTGGACGACTCCGTTGGGATCCGAGCTGCGTTGTGGCACCAGCGACCCCGGGACGGCCGCGAGAGCGAGAAGCAGCAACAGGAACAGGGCGACGCGCATGCTGGTCAGCTGCCGCCACATCCAACGCAGCCAACCGGTCAGAGTCAGTCGCGGCTGGTTGTAGTCGGATCCGCCAGGGGTGCGCTGGGGTGGCGTGTCGATGTGGTCAAGCGGTCGCGACATGACTGACCCTTCGACACGACGATTTGCGGCTAGTTGTGGTTGTCATCGCGGCCACCCCGAGAGGAGGTTGTGCTTTCGGTTTGAATCCGTTCGCCCTCGTCGGACCCCTGCGTTGGTTCGCGGCCGTCGCGATATGGTGACGATTCTGGTTCCGGATGACGTTTGGTTTGGACGACGAAGAGCACGATGCCGAGTGCGACGGCGGCGAAGGACGCCCAGACGTTGGCCGGGATGCTCAAGAACCCATCACTGGTGGGGTCGATCCGGATGGCTTCCAACCAGCTGCGGCCGAGTCCGTACCAGATCAGGTAGAGGGCGAACGCTTTCCCCCAGCGCAGGGCGACGCGACGCTCTAGGAGCAGGATGATTCCGACGCCGATCAGGTTCCAGATGATCTCGTACAGAAACAGTGGGTGAAAGAGGGTGGCGGCGGGCAGGCCGGCCGGGAACTTCGGATTGCTGGCTTCGATTTGCAACCCCCATGGCAAGGTGGTGGGAAGGCCAAAGAGTTCGTGGTTGAAATAGTTCCCGAACCGTCCCAACGCTTGCGCGACAAGCAGGGCGGGAGCGAGGGCATCGGCGAATGACCAGAACCGGATCCCGGTGCGGCGGCAGCCGATGTAGGCGCCGACCGCGCCGCCGAGTAGCGACCCGTAGAGGGCGTTGCCGCCATCCCAGATGGCGAATATGTTCCACAGGTTCGCGCCTGGATAGAAGTAGTCGCCGGTGTGGGTGAACACGTGGTAGAACCGTGCGCCGACGATTCCGAGCGGGACCGCCCAGAGAATGATGTCGAGGACAACGCCACGTTCGGCGCCGCGGGTGGACAGCCGGTTGGAGGTGATGAGTGTTGCTGCGACGATCCCGGCGAGGATGCAGAGGGCGTAGGTGTGGATCGTGAGCGGGCCGATCTGGAATTGCGCGAACGCGGGGTCGGGGCTGGGGATACTGAACCGGTGGAGCATGATCTGTCTTTCACTCAAGAGGGAATTGTGGGCTCATCCGGCCGTCGATGACGGCGGGGTTCGCTGTTAAGGTCCTTGCTCGCTGAGGACCCTGCTGATCAGTGCGGTGAGTACGGACGCGTCGGGAAGCTGCCCGAGTACACGGGCTGCGACCCGCCCTTGCCTGTCGACGACCAACGTGGTGGGTACCGCGTTCGGGGCCACCACCCCGCTGAACGCGAGCTGCATGGCACCGTCCGAAGCGTCCAGGACGGACGGATAGGTGATGCCGTAGGTGCGTGCGAAAGCGAGCGCCGTGTCGGCCTGATCGCGCACATTCACACCCAGGAACTCGACTCCGCGACCGCTGAACTTGCTGTTATTCTTTTCCAGATCAGGCGCCTCCGCCCGGCAAGGGGCACAGCCGGCGTACCAGAAGTTGAGGACCAGCACTTTGCCGGCGTAGGCGGCGGAGGAGACCACGTTTCCGTCTTCCAGCTTTCCGGCGAACCGGACCGCTGCGGTCCGGTTCTTGGGTTGGATTTCGGTGATGGTGCCGTCGCCGGCCACAAAGTTCTTGCCGGAGCCGTCTTTGAATTGCTGCGCGAGAGCATCGTTGCTGCTGCATCCGGAAATGGTCACGGCGAGCGTGACGGCGGCTGCCGCAGCGAGGATCGCAGTCCGGATCCTTCTGGCTCGAGCGCTGATCCTAGCCAAGGGTGACTCCTCTCGCGCCCATGAAGGGTTGCGGGTCGACGCGGTTGCCACCGACACGCACCTCGAAGTGCAGGTGGCAGCCAGAGGATGCGCCGGTGGTTCCGACCTGGGCGATGTTCTGTCCGGCCTGCACGGTCTGGCCGACGTTGACCAGGACGCCGCCCTCTCGAATGTGGGCGTATCCGGTCATCACATCGGATCCGTGGTCGAGGAGAACCCAGTTTCCGTACGTTCCCAGCCAGCCTGCGTAGACGACACGGCCCGCGGTGGCGGCGTAGATCGGGGTGCCGCAGCCGGCTGCGAGGTCGGTGCCATAGTGGAATGCACCTGAGCTAGCCGTCGGTCTGTTCGGGCGCGGTCCGAACCGGTCGCTGATCCAGCCGGTGACAGGTTTTGTCCACCCTTGTCCGCTGAGTTGTCCACCGTCGGCAGATGATCCTGCCCCGCCTGCTGCTGCTGCCGCTGCCGCTGCTGCGGCGGCGGCGGCGGCGGCGGCGGCCTGCTGCTGCCGCCGTATTGCTTCGCCCTTGCTGAAGTCGGCTTCGGTCGCTTTCCGGTTTTCAACCAGCACCGAGAGTTGGGCTTGGAGGGTTCCTTGCACCTGTTGCTGTTCAACCAACTGGGTTTGGGCGGCGGTCGCATCCGCGACTGCGTTCTGGAGCGCCTTCTCGGCTTCCCGGTTGAGGTCGGCAAGCGCTGCTTGGGCGACGGTCGCCTGGTCGGTCAGTGCCTTGGCCGTGTTCGCGTCGGTGCTGGCGGCGGCGAAAGCCTTGTTGGAGTTCTGGCTGAGTTTGCTCATTGTGCCGAGCTGGAAGAGCAACGCGTCTGCCCGTTCCCCGTTTACAAGCAGCTGGGTGGTGGGGTCTGCGTTGCCGAACCGTGCCAGTTGGGCAACCAGCCTGCCGACCCGCGCACGTGACACATCGGCTCGGCCTCGGGCTTCCCCCGCCTGACCGCGCAATGTGTTCGCCCGGTAGGTTGCGAAATCGAGTTTCGATTGCGCTTTCTCGTACTCCACTCCGCGTTGGACGGCGGCCTCCCGCGACCTGCGCACGCTCGTATCGAGAGTGCTCAGCAGTCCGTTGATCCGGTCGATTTCTGCCTTCTTCGACGCTTCACTCGAGCGTGCCGCTTCAACGTCTGGCCAGGAAGGATAGCTGACCGCCTGCGCCGGGCCGGCGGTGATGAGCGCACTGGTGACGACCGACGCCACCAGCAGCCCCAGCAGCGGACGCCGCCACAGCCGTCCTCGCCGAGCTGAGCCGTTCACAAGTGATCCCGCGTTCTAGTCAAGGGGTGCCTCCGACGAGTACCGTCCAAGTGATGCCGTCATCCGGTGTTGCCACGATCCCGCGGCTATCGGTGCCGAGAATCCACAGCTTGGAGGAGCCCTTCACCGTTGCCAGTGACCCGGGAAGTGACTGGAAGGTCCCCTTCGGGGTCCACGTCGCAGCGTCGTCGACGGAGGTCCAGATCTTCTTGTCCGTGTCGACGCCGACGAAGCTTCCCGCCGTGGAGTCGATCGGCGAAAGCAGAAAGAGCGCAGGGGTGCCAGGTAGGGGCGCGAACGTTGCACCGGCGTCGCGACTGATCTGCACGCCTGTCTGCGTGGTGGCAAGGACGGTGTCCGGCGCATTCTGGTTGACCGAAAGCTTGCGGAGGGCGACGGTGGCACCGTCGTGCCAGTTCCGGCCGCTGTCATCGCTAATCCGGACAATTTGGCGGGCCGCATCGTATCCGTAGACACGCACCTGGGCATCACCGGTGGTGGCGGTGGTGATGTCGTGGAAGTCGGTTTGACCGGCGAGCGAAACGGTCGACCAAGTTCGAGCGGCGTCGGTGCTTTCGATCAGTCCGAGATTGGCTGGGTCCTGGTGCGCGTTATTGGCAGGGTCCGGATGCCCCGAGGCGAACATGACCCCGGAACGGGCAACAGTGAATCCCATTGTGTCCTGGGTTCCGTCTCCGACCCGGGCGGTCTTTTCCGATGCGAAGCCATCATTGAGTTGCGCAGCATCGAGCGCCCACACACCCTGGTGGGTGGCGGCGAAGATGCGGCCTCCGGTGGAGTCCAGCCCGTGTACGTGGCCGAGGTCGTTCATCGTTGCGGTGGCCGCGCCGGCTGCGGTGCACCCACTGAGCGCCACGGCGGCGAGGGCGGCGGTGGCAGCGACGGTCCATGAGCGTGTTATCCGGTGTGTTCGCATGGTTACTTCACTCTCTGCGTGAGCCACGCGTATGGATCGACAGGGGTTCCGTTGACGGAGATGCCGAGGTGGAGGTGGGCGCCGGTGCTTGCGCCGGTGCTTCCGACGAGGCCGACTAGTTGGCGGACTTTGACCGTTTCTCCGACGCTGAGGTTCAGGGAGCCGTAGGCCATGTGCGCGTAGAGGCTGCTGACGGTCTGCCCATCGATTTGATGGTCAATGATCGCGTAGACGCCGAGGCTGCCCGCTGGGTTCCCGACCTCCCTGACGACCCCGTCTGCGATCGCCTGGATCGGCGTTGCGGCCCCGGGGTTCATGTCAATTCCCTCGTGGTAGGAGGAGCAGCCTGAGCACGGAGAGACTCGATATCCGAACCCGTCACTGATCGGTACGCCGACATCGAACGGCCATTGAATTGGCGACGCCGGATTGTTCGTGAAGGTGTTGGCGGTCGACGTGAACCCGGCGGCTTTCAGTTTCGTGACAGGCACCGGCTTTGGTGGGGGCGCGCTAACCGACACGACATCGCGCGTGACAACAGCCGACTGCGCGGACACCGTGGTCATCGTCTGCAGGTCACCGGGCCGGGCGGTCGCCACTTGCTGTGTCTCGCCGGGCACGATCGCGTAGGCCGGAAGCGCGTACGTTCCGAACAGGGTCCCCGCTAGCGATAGGGCCGCCAATGGCGCCCACCTCTTGCGAGGTGTCACTTGCCGGCGAGAGGTCGCTGAAGTTGCGGTGGGCGGTCGTCGCTCGGCATTGTGTCGGGCGCGACGGGATCCGTACTGGGCTGCCGACGAAACATTAGCGCTCGAAGTCAGAGAGGAAGTATGTGTGTGCATCGTGAATGGGGCTCCGACGGGTCAACACGCGAGGACGAGAGACGGGTCGGCTCGGTGTTTAGGACGGTCTGGAATACAGGTGAAAAGCTGCGCTTATGAGACCAGATAAGGGATCGGTTCGGTGACGGATGCGGTAGGCATCGGTCGATGGGCGGTCATCACAGGCGGCCAGAAACCAAGAGGGCGCAGATGTCTGCGAATGGTCGCTGTTCGCTGCGCGAGGCGCTGCGCGATTAGCGCCGAGGCGCTGTTGCGCTGTTGGGAGCCGGTTTAGGTACGGCTGATCGAAAGCGCGAGCAGGGAGGGGGCCTGAACCAAGGTACGGGCGGCTGAGAACAGCACAACAGGCGCGCCCCGTTGGGCTACGTCGAGCAACGCCAGCCCTCGATGGATCGCCAATAGCGAGACCGCCACCGCAATCACCACAAGGACACAGGCAGCGCCGGCAAGTGCGCAGCCGAGTTCGCAAACGCTGTCGCACTGCTGTGCCGGTGTGCTCGACAAGGCGGCCTGCTCAGACCCCACGCCCGCAAGCGGCCCCGCCACAGGGTGGACTTCAAACTGGTGGCCGCCCGAATGCGTGCCTGCCGAAGAAGCTGCCACGGAATCGTGTGCGTGGGCCGTGCTCATCGATGTCATCACGAACATACCGAGCGCCAATGCCAGCAACGACAACATTGTCACGACAACCCGGCGCGCACGCGCACGAGCCGCCCGGCTCGGGTCGTGATCGTACGTGGTCGTCATGTCGGCAGTGTCCTAGAGGTGGCGGGTATTAGCACCGCATCTTAGCGAATGGGGTTGAGGGCGAGGCAGGCAAATAGGCCTCGCCTCGCCTCGTACGGTCGGGTCTAAATCGTGAGAGTGGTTCCTTGCGCTTGGCGGAAGTCAATGTGCAGGTGATCGCACGTATCGTCGAACGGGAGGAAGTTGGTCACGCTAATGGCGCTGCGGCATCCCACCTGACCGAGGTTCGGGGTTGGTGGCATTACGGGGTCGAGCGCGCGGATGAGCTTCAACGATTCCGGGTCGCCACCGGTAAGTGGGTGACCGTTCAGGAGATAGAAGTCAACCGCGTGGCCTCCCCCGTTGGCATAGTGTGATGACGCACTACCGGCACCCTCGATTTGGCCGGTGCACTGCCTGTTGATGTCACTGACGCCAACCGTGGCGAAGTTCGCCAACGCCACCTCGATCGTTTGCAGTACCCGGTAGTCGACGCCGCAACCGGGAACGGCGCGACCCTCCGCAAGGTTTCGGATCTCCGGAATGTGGTCCGGGGCGTAGCCGGTCAAGCGGCCCTGGCCGACAGCAACCATAAGAGATTGCGCCAACCGCTGCACCGTTGGCGACACTGTCGACTCGACCGTTGAATCGAGTTTCGCGCTGTTCTCGGTAATCGAGAAGCCCTCTCGGCTCGCCGTTGACACCGCTTCCCCGCTACCAGTGAGGGTCTGTACTGCAACGCTGGCGCGGGACGGTCCGGACGAGCCATCCGCCATCGAGGCATACGCCGGCAGCGCAGTGGTACCAACAAGGCCACTCGCGGCCAGGATCACGATGGCCTTCGCCGACCATCCCCTCCGGGTTCTGCTAGCGCTGGACCGGTCGGCTTCCGATCTATGATCGGCCGCTTTGGTCTGTAGGAGTGGTGGCCTTCTCAGTTCCCGGAAGTGTTGGGCGGAAAGGGCATCAAGGGCAGCCAGCGCCTTCTCTCGGTCAGGCGGGTCTCCCCCGAATGTGTCGTTCGTTGGCGCGGGCCTCTGGAGCCCGTCAGACCTATCCCCACCCGTGAGAGCTGTCTGCGAAATGGAAGCGACACGGGCTCCAGGCCCGGATGAGCGCTCGAAAGTATGCCTCTCGCGGCGGGACGAGAACGCCTGCCCTGGACTTCCCCGGTCGGCTCCGCGCTCTCGCCGATGCGGTGGACCGCCATTGTGTGCCGGCGCGAGGTGGGGGGTCGATGATGAACCAGCAAGTGTGCTCGAGCGTGTCACACAGTGCCTTTCGCCGGGGGAGCAGATCGGAATACCCCGTAATGGTATGTGTTCGTTACCGAATTGTCACATTCCGGCGTCCGAGCTGGTGCTGGTCGTCCTGGCAGCGGGTTGCGCGGAGCTACATCGGATCGTTGATGTGGAGGTGGTTGCAGGTGTCGTCGAAGTCTTGGAAGTTGTGCAGGGAGGGCTCGTTTCCTGCGTTTCGTCGGCAGGTGCTCTGACCTAGGCCCGAACCGTATGGCATCCTCGGGTCGAGGACCCGGATCAGGGCCAAGGAGTTGCCGTCGGCGCCGGTCGCGGAGCGGCCACCCAGGCTGTAGAAGTCCACCGCATGGCCGCCACCTCCGGCGTAGTGCTGTGAATTGATTCCGGCGCCTTCGATTTGGCCTGTACAGCGACGGTTGATGTCGCTGACGCCGACGCTTGAAAAGGTGTGCAGAGCAATCACCATTACTTGGAGAATCTGGGTGTCGATCCCGCAGTTTGGCACCGAGCGGCCGTCCGCGATCCACTGGATCTCCATAATGTGGTCGGGGTAGGAACCGGATAGCTGTCCGGCAGAGACGTATCCCATTAGCTCTTGGGCGAGCGCGCGCGCATCGGTGGCTACTGGCGCGCTGGGACCCGCGGCACGAGCGGCTGCGGCGGCGGCGGCTGCTGCTGCGGCTGCGGCAGCCGCGCGCGCCGCAACTCCGGCTTGATACTGCTGTTCCGTCACCGCTGTCGCGCTCGTGAGCGACGCCAGCTGGGCCTGGAGTTCATTCTCGTGGGCAGTCTGTGCCGACAGGGCGGCGATCATCTCTCTTTGCGCCTGCACGGCCTTTGCAAGCGCTGCCTTCGCCGCGGTAGCAAGGGCAGCAAGGGCATCCTTTGCCGCGGCAGCCTGGTCGCTGGCTGCTTTGGCATTGTTGCTGTCCTGAGCCGCTTGCGAGTACAGGCCGTTGATCGTTGAAGTGAGTTTTCCCAGGCTGCTCAGTCGATATAGCAGTCCGGCTGCGTCGGTCGACTTGCTGAGCAGCAGGGTCCCGGTGAGGTTCTGGTTTCCCGTGCGGGCCAACTTTGCCATCACCGCTGCCGACTGCCGGTGTGAGGTCTCGGACTTCTCTTTCAGTCGCGCAGCCTCGGCGGCTAGCAAGTCCGACTTGTTCTGGCCGGCGGTCAGGGCGAACTGGGCCGCCTCGTTGTCCTTTTCCCGGGCGGCGGCGGCATCCTCGGCCGCTTTCGCTTGTGTTTTGAGCCCTGCAATCAGCGCGGAGATCGCAGTGACCTGGGCCTGCTTGGCAGCCTCACCGGACCGAGCGGCCTGTACGTCGCCCCACGATGGATAGTTGTCAGCGAACGCTTGAGGGACTGCGACCCCATTCCAGGCGGTGAGAACCGCCACGACCACAAGGATCACCCCCACCCGTGACCAAGAGGGCCTGCGGGTAGGCGTTGAGCCGAGAGGAGGTCGCATTTCGCTTCCGAACAGTTGGAATCTGATTTTGGGCGTCGAACGTGCTCGATCGCTGGCTCCCGACGCTAACCCCCGGCTGGCGGCAGTGGTCCAACAACACGCCGTTGGTGAGCTCGGCCGTCGAGGAGGGTCCTGCGGCAGGGAGCGTGCCCCGGAATGTGAGTTGTTACATCTTCCATTTGCTGATCTCGCGACGCGGTTGCGCGACATCCTCGGTGTGCGCCTCGTGGCGTATATCGGTGGGGTGAAGTCCGCCCGCCCGCTCGGTGACCGCCTGGGCCGATGCCTTGGGTGAGCCCTGGGAAGCCGATCGTGATCGGCTGCGGCACCCCTACCATGCGGCTGCGCTGTTGCGTGAGCGGTACGACGCGACCACCGTGCAGTCCTGGTTTAAGGGAATGAACCCCTCGCTGGGTGATCAGGCGCCGGCGCGACCGCTTCGCGAACGTGAGCCGCTGGCTGTTGCTGGCGATGTTTATCGCTGCTGCGAAGTCATTCGCATACGTCGGATGAGCGTGCCGGATCTTGAAATCACGGGCCACCCCCGGGCTGGTGTGGCGGGTTGGGTTCGAGCCAGACATGTGGGCGTGGACGCTGTGGTATACGCCACGGACTCCGGCCTTTTCGACGGGCGCTAGGATGACCTGCTCGGCCAATTCCGCACCCTCTACGCGCCCTAGGCTTTCTGTTGGCGCAGGACGAATGCAGCCATACCCGGCACTGTGAACGCGACCACGCCGTGCTCGGGAGCGTATACAAGGCCCTTGTTGATCAGGTTCGCGCGGACAGGGCCGAGACTGGCTCCAGAACGGCCCAGTCGCGCTGCGACTTCTCCCGACTGGCTGCCTTCGTCTCCGTCCTCAGCCATCGCCCGGAGATAGTCTTGCTCGCCGCGAGTAGCACGATCCCAGCGCACGCGGAAGAACCCGGTATCGAGCTGCAAATTGCCTCGGGCGACGCCCAGGAGCGCGTCCTGAGCGGAGATAACAGGTCCGGATGCCGCATTCCATGAGTCCTGGCCGAACTGCTGAAGGAAATACGGATATCGGCCAGACGCTTCAATCACAACATCGATAGCATCGTCATCCCATCGGGCGTGCTCGGAAGCCGCCGGAATCGTCAAAGCCTCCGCGGCTGAACCCTCAGTGAGCTCGCGCACGTTTACGTACCGAAATCGTTCGGCGTATGAGCGCGCCTCGGCCAGAATCCGCGGAAGGCTAGGAAGCCCTGCGAATGCGAAAGCAACAGGCCAATCGTCCTGAGCGGCCGCGTGCGCTATCACGCAGAGTGTGGTGAGTTCCTGCTGGTCGAGGTCCTGAGCCTCGTCAATCAGGATCGCCAGACCAACATTCTCTTCCTGAGCTGCGCCGGCAAGGTCAGAAATTAGCTTGCGTAGGTCCGTCTCGAGAACGCCCGTGTTGGCACCACCACCGCTGACCTCCGTGAGATCCAACCCGAACGTCCAAACTCCGTTCGTGTCATACGAAGCCTTGAAGCTGATTGCCGTCTTGAGCGCTTTTAGGAGTCGTCGACCGGCGCTCGGACGGGCAAGGTCCGCCAGCGGCGCGTAGAGCGCTTCGCCGATGAGTTCACGCACGCCTTTGTCTCCGCCTCCCTCAACCTGCGCGACGATCCATTCGCGTCGGCTCGCGTTGCGTCGGAGTTCTGAGAGCAGCACGGTCTTTCCAACGCCCCGAAGTCCATACAGAACTGTGGGCTGGATGGAACGGCCGCCTTCAGCGCGCTGTAGGTCGTTGTGCCAGTCCTGCAAAGTATCGTCGCGACCGACAAGCGCTGCAGGCTTACGTCCTGCGCCGGGTTGGTAGGGATTTCGAACTGGATCCATGACTCCAAGCCTAGCGAAGTATGTTGAAGTATAGGAAAGGCCTATACTTTGCTAGACATACCTACATTCACCTTCCGATAATGAACGTTATGTCAAATAGAAGATTTTTCGTAGTGATAAACGCAGGGGCCTCAGTAGTCAGCGCCTCCGCGTTGAACCGTCCGAACATACCTGCGGCTCGCGACCTGCAGTGTTGGTGGCGTGGCGAGCCCTCCGGGAGAATGTGCATGTGGTCGACACCGGGAAGACGTACTCGGATCTCACGGAGCTGCTGCCCGAGGTCGCCGAGATCCGCATTCGATGGAAGCTCGACGAGAACGGTTCGCCTTGCTACATCGAGAGCTTCCCGGCGCAGCGAAGAAGGGCCGCCGGTCCCCCAGCGGGTGGCCCTTCTGCCTACCACTCCCCGTCGGATTGACAACGTAGGTGTCGACCGCGCGGGGTGGTTGAAAGGCGTCGCTCCGGTGCATTGCCCGCGGGTAGGAGAAGCTCGCGGCTCGCGCCCTGGCTTCGTCAGAGTTGCGGCTAAGTCCTCGTGGATGTTGAGTTCTTGCCGCACGTCCTCCCGGTATCGTGAACGATTGTGAGAAAGTCTTTGGTCACCGTTGGAGTTGTCGTGGGCGGCATTCTGCTTTGTATCGTTCCTGCCGGGATTGTGCTCGTGCTCCTCGTGTTGACGTTGGAATATGCGTGGGGGTGGGTGTTTGTGGTCGTTCCCGTCGGCCTGCTCGCCGTCGGACTGTGTCTCCGTTTAGGCGCGCGCTTGATTTCCCGTTAAGGACACGCGGTGGCCGGTGGCGGGAGCAGGGAGGGCCACATCTGTGGGCGCGATTCCGAGATCGAGTCCTCGAGGGATGCGCCTAGGAGGCGCTACGCGATCGGCGGCGAAGGTTTAGCATTCGGATTGCTACCGGCGTCACGGAGACGACGACGATTCCGATTAGCACCAGATCAAGGTAGTCGGCAACAAAATCGGCGACGCCCGGGATGTGACCTAATCCGTAGCCCAGGAGGATGAGAGAGGCCACCCATAATGCGCCTCCCACGATGTTGAAGGCGGTGAACAAGCGCCAGCGCATTACCCCGATACCGGCCGCGACCGGGGCGAAGGTTCGAACGACTGGAATGAACCGGGCGATGATGACGGTGGCGGTACCGAACCGGTCAAAGAATTTCTTGGTCCGGTCCACGCTCGAGCGGCTGAAGAAGCCCGAGTCGCGCCGCTGGAACACGGTGGGACCCGTTCGCTTCCCTATGGCATATCCAACCTGGTCGCCTAACACTGCGGCCACTGCCACCGCCACCATGATTACCCAGAGGGGCTGGTCGAAGCGATCCGAGACGGCGAGCACTCCGGTGAAAAACAACAGGGTGTCCCCGGGGAGGAAGAAACCCACCAGCAGCCCGGTCTCGATAAAGACGACTGCGCAAACGCCCAAGAGCGCCCACGGTCCCGCCTCCTGGATGAGGAATTGAGGGTCGACGAGGCCGATCGAGTACATGATTCCCTTACAAGGTCGCGCGGAGCGCTGTGCCCCGGGCTGGATTTCGTTTCGCGTGATCCTACTGAGCGGGTCTGTGAACGGGGCCTCGATCAGGCCTGAGAATCTGTCGTGAAGCATTGGGGCATCGAGCCCGTAATGCAGGATCATCCACCCGGCCGCGTGCGGAGATGAATAACCCGTTGTGCGGAACCGCTGGCGTCGGAGGCAGCGAGAATCCCGGCGCAGGCCGGTGAGCGTTTGACACATTTGCGTTGGATACCCTTGTGTCAATACGAGGAGGAGGAGGGCATGGGATTCGCTGTGCGACTGGCGCGAGCCGCGCCCGCCATTCTCCTCCTGATCGCTGCTGCGATTGTTCTTAGCACCGGCTTCGGACACGCCACGGATGGTTCCGACCTGACCGGGGCTGCGGAATCATCCGTCGCGCAAGCACCGTCTATCCAGGACCCTGACGGGCCGACAGCTGTTGAGTTCTGTGCAGCTTTGTGTGCCACCGCTGGATCCGCGACACCGGCTCTTGAGGCGGCTCCCCTGACCGATCAGCACGTGAACGTTGTTCGGCCCGAACCTTCCCGGCTGCCGCGCTCAGGAGCTGCGCGACGAGCAGCTTCTCCCGCGCCCGGTCTTCTCGGCGTTCTTCGACTCTGATCACCTCCCGCTTCCGGGTTTTTCGCACGTGCGCGTCGTAGCGGCGATGCCGTGCGCTCCGTGACAAGTAGAGGTGAACGTGAACGACTTTTGGTCCAATGCATTGTGGTCCCTGACACCGACGGTGTTAGTGGGGCTGATTTTCTGGTTCGTCCTTCGCTCGATCTTGAAGGCCGACCAGCGCGAGCGCGACGCATACGCGCGCGAAGAAGTTCGCGAACGCGCGCGGCGGCGGAAAGCGTGCGAAGCGGTCAGCGAGCCCAAGCAGGAGCCGCAGTCGTGACCGCGGCCACTTCCACGACGGCAACGCGCACCCGGCGTTTCCTCCTCGTCGTGGTCGTACTGATCAGTTTTGCGTTCGGCGCGGCACTCCTGCTCGGTCTGACAACCATCCAGGCGGACGGGACCGTGTTCGACCCCGGCCCGATCGTGACGTTCGGGCTTCCCGTAGCCAAAGCAGCCGTCGACGTCAGCGCCACACTCACCATCGGCATCCTGCTTGTGGCGGGCTTCTGCGTCCCAGTCGGGTCGAAGCCGTGGAACCGACTACTCGACGCAGCCCCGTGGTGTTCTGCCATGTGGATGGCCAGTAACTGCGTGACCGCTGTGATGACCTCGCTCAGTCTCACCGGCCCGGTCCAGGCCGACGCGCTGGGAGCAAGCCTGGCCCAGTTCTTCGAGCAGATCGCCGTAGGCCAGGCATGGATCGCCACAATCTTGATGACGGCAGCCCTGACGGTACTCACCTTCGCGGCCCGCCATCCTGCCGGAATCGCCGCGTCCGTATGTCTGGGTCTTTCTGCTCTGGTTCCGCTCGCTCTGCAGGGACACGCTGCCGGCGCCGGCAATCATGTCACTGCGACCGTCGCCTTATGGTTGCACATCGTCGGTGCCGCGATGTGGGTGGGGGGACTTGTCGCCGCGGTCTATGCGGCAGCCTTAGACGAAAGCGGCGTGGTGCCGCTGCTGCGCCGCTACTCGGGTTTGGCGCTGGTCGGCCTTGTCACGGTAACCGTCTCCGGCTCTGCCGGAGCCCTCGTACGGTTGAACGATCCGACGCAGCTCGTGACCACGGTCTATGGGCGCGTGCTGGGTTTGAAGATCATCCTGCTGCTTCTTCTCGCCGCGCTCGGATGGGCACAACGGAAGTGGGTCATCCGCCGCTTCGGTGATCCCGAGGCCACGAACATCCGCCGCCGAATCGCGTTCGTATGGCTGGCTGTGTGGGAACTGGTGATCATGGGTGTGGCGATGGGGGCAGGGGCATCGTTGTCGAGGACGGAGACCCCTGGCGGCCAGATCCTGCTTGCAACAAAGGCTGAGCAACTGACCGGCGACCTTCTCCCCCCGGCCCCGGCGGTCGGGCGCATTGTAGACACGTGGGTATTCGATTCCGCCGCCGTCCTCACTGTCGGTCTAGTCCTCGGCGCTTATCTGACCGGTGTCGCAACGCTTCGCCGCCAGAGTCGCTGGCCGCATGGGCGCACGGTCGCGGCGATCATGGCGGCCATCGTCATGCTGTTCGCAGCGTGCTCGCTCCCAGGCGCGTACGCCACCTTCTCATTCACTGCCTACACGGCCAACCTCCTACTCGGCGGGATGCTGGGGGCGGCGCTGGCAGTGACAGCTCGGCCGATCACACTGCTCAACAGGGTGATCCCCGCTCGTGAAGATGGCAGCCTCGGTCCTCGAGAATGGATGAGGTGGGCGATTGACAACCGAGGAATGCGATACGTGCTGGGAACCCCCTGGCTGGCGGGCTCGATCCAGATAATCCTCCTCGGGCTGGTGTTTCTTACCCCCTGGCTGGGCTGGGCGGTCCAGGATCCGGTCGGCCGCACAGTCACAACAGTTTTCGTGTTCGGCGCGACCGCGATCTTCGCCGTCTCAATCGGCCGGACAGCCCGAAGCGGCACACAGTCCATCGCGCAAGCTGTCGGGATCGCGCTGGGTGTGGTTTTGCTCGCCGGAATGGTCGCCGTCTTCGTCGCCTTCGCTCCCGGCGGGGTCCTGCCCAACTGGTACGGCATCACCCTTCCCGCCTTAGGCGTGGATCCCGCGGTCGATCAGCTGGTGGGGGCGCTTCTGGTGTGGGGTGTGATGGCGTGCTCGGTGCTTGCGATGTTAGTGTCCTTAGGCCGTCGCGTCACCGAGCAGAAGACCGGAACAATGGAGCAGGGAGACTGACGTGGACGGGCCCGCGCGCATCCCTGAGGCGCCGCCGAGTCTGGATACCTTTCTCCAGTGGGCCCCGCAACCGGTTCCCGTCCTGCCCGTGCTTGGGGCTGTTGCTGCAGCCCTCTATCTGACGGCCGTCCTCGCTGCGCGGCACCGCGGGATCAGCTGGCCATGGTGGCGAACGGGCCTGTTCCTGACCGGGGCGGCGCTGATTGTCGCCCTGACGGGGAGCGCGTTGGAGGGGTATGGCTATCGGATGTTCTCGGTGTTCATGTTCCAGCAACTCACCTTGATGATGACGGTGCCCCCACTGCTCATCCTGGGCGCACCAGGAACGTTGCTCTTGCGGGCAACCGCGACCACAGGCTGGACTCGACCGCTGCGACGCCTTGCCATTGTGGGGCTGCGATCCCGTACCGCGCGGATGCTCCTGCACCCCGGGTTCATGGTCCCGTTGTTCTTGTTCGTGTTCTACGGTCTCTACTTCAGCGGTCTCGCGACGACCCTGCTGGCGACGGTCGCCGGCCACCAGATACTCGAGACGGTGTTTCTGGCGGCGGGCGTCCTATTCACCCTGCCGCTGATCTCACCCGATCCGCTCCCGCGGCGTCAATCACATCTGGGCCGGCTCTTCGACATGTTCGTCGAGATGCCATTGCATGCGTTCTTCGGGGTGATCGCGATGATGGCGACGGTTCCGCTCGTGACCTTCTTCTCTCATGCCCCCGCCGGCTGGGGCATCGACCCGATCGAGGACCAGCGGGTGGCCGGAGCGCTTGCCTGGTCGTACGGCGAGCTGCCGTCGTTGATCATTGTGCTCATCCTGCTCTTCGGCTGGGCGTCCGACGACACCCGGCGTGCGAAGGCAGCGGATAGGCGGAAGGATCGTGACGGCGATCCCGAGCTCGACGCCTACAACGCCTGGTTGGCCCGATTGGGGCGACGCTGAGGCGTTACCGGTTCCCGGATCGTCGACGGCTTGAGGCGATGACCGCCCACAGAACCACACCGGCCACCACCAGTACCGCGATGACGATGGTGGCGATCAGCCCAGTTGGCGCCGACGCCGTTGACGCTTCTGCGAACGGTTTCGCCGACGTGACACTCGGTGAGGGCGTCGCCGTCGGGGCGACGGCCGTTGGCGTTGCCGTCGGTGTCGGAGAGGGGGGCACGGGGCCGGCGTAAGTGAACGTGTACGCCCCATCGATGGGGTGGCCATCGGCAGACACCGTGCGCCAGGTCACGGTGTAGTCGCCCTGCGCGGTGATCGTCAGCGATCGGGCGAGGGTGCGGTCGCTGATTCGGAGATCCCCGGTGGAGACTTCCTTGCCGCTCGCGTCCGTCACCTGGATAATGATGCCGCTCTGCAGGCCGCTCAATGGTGCTTCATTGAAGGTCAGGGTGACCTCCTCAAGACGGGTGGACACGGTAGCGGATTGTCCGGGATTCGCCGAAGCAAGTGCATCGTGGGCCTCCGCAGCCGCTGCGGTGACGATGTTGGCGATGAAGGCAGCGCCGACCACTGCGAGGAAAGCGAGCAGGCGCCATCTCACTCGGGGGGTACGGCGGGCATCGGGTGGTGTCGTCACCGGTTGTGTCCTTCTAATCGTGTGCGGAGTGCTCGTGTTTGCTGTGCTGAGGCGGCTCGAACTGGAACGTGGAGTGTTCGATGCTGATGTCGAAGTGGGTGGCCACGCAGTCTTGCAGCTTGTCCAACAATTCCGGCAGCTTGCCATTCTCGAACGTATCGGGTTGAACGATCACGTGCGCGGTCAACACGGGAAGACCCGTTGCGATCTGGGTGGCGTGCAGGTCGTGCACCTCGATCACCTCGGGCACCTCGAGCATGTGGGTGCGGACGGAGTCGAGGTCCAGTCCCGGTGGGGTGGACTCCAGTAGCACACTGGTGGTCTCCCGCAGCAGCTTGAATGCACGCGGGAGGATCAGGACGCCGATGAACATGCCGGCCAGTGCGTCTGCTGCGCCCCAACCGGTGAAGGCGATCAATAGTGCGGCGACAATGACGGCGACGGAACCGAGGGCGTCGTTCATGACCTCGAGGAATGCTGCGCGGAGGTTGAAGTTCGCGCTTCTGCTGGAGGCGAGTACCGTCAGCGACGCGACATTGCCGAGAAGACCGATGATGCCGAAGATCAGCAGCTCCGTGGAGGGGATCTCCGGAGGTTCGAACAGTCGCCGGATGCCTTCGACAATGACGAAGACGCCGACGGCGAGGAGCACGGCGGCCTGCGCGGTCGCGGCGAGGACCTCGGCGCGGCGGTAACCCCAGGTGCGTTTATTGGTGGTCGGCCGGGTGCTCAGATACGAGGCGACGAGCGCCATCGCAAGTCCGGCGGTGTCGGTGAGCATGTGCCCGGCATCGACGAGCAGTGCCAGTGAGCCGGTGAGGATCGTTCCGACGACCTCGGCGATAAGAATAACGAAGGTGATGCTGAACGCGATCGACAGCCGAACGCGGTGACGTTTGGCGGCTTCTCCAAAAACCTGCATCGTGGTTCCGTGGTCGTGGCCATCCATACGGCCTCCCTTCCTCGCGACTATCCTAGACGAACATATGTGCATATGTAAATCTATTATAGGCATTGATAATCGTAATCAGAACCGTTCTCGGTACGATGGGGAGTTGAGGAGTGGTGTGGTGAGCGAAGTGGTCTTTGACGCGCAAAGCGCAGTCGAGCTGGCCGAGGTGTTCCAGGGGCTGGCGTCGCCGAACCGGTTGCGGGTTCTGATGCGGTTGCGGCAAGCGCCCTCCACGGTGACCGCGTTGGCGGAGGAGCTCGAGATCGGGCAGGCCAGCCTGTCCAACCACTTGCGCATCCTCCGCCACGCGAAACTCGTCACCGGAGACCGGGACGGCCGGTCGGTCACGTACCGGCTGTTCGATGATCACGTCATCGAGTTCTTCGACCAGGCGTTGCTTCATCTCGGGCACGCCCAGCCGGGCGGCGATTAGTCGCCGAACAGGTCGCCCAGCCACCCACCGCGGCGCTTGTTGCCGTTGCCGTAACCATTGCCGTGGCCACTATTGCCGTAACCGCGGTTACCGTGATGTCCCGACCGGTTCTCGGGCGGTGGGCCTTGGAGGTTGGGGGACGCGGGGTTCGGCACCAAGGATCGTTCGATGATCTTGTCGAGCTCTCCCCGGTCCAGCCACACCCCACGGCAGGTGGGGCAGTAATCGATCTCGATTCCGGAGCGTTCCGAGAGCACGAGCGTCTCGCCGTCGACGGGGCATTTCATGTGCGGTCACCTTTCTGGTCGGTATGGGAGCCGGAGCGTAGAGGGGCAGTCTGGGAGTCACCTGACGAGACGCTGCGGCGTTCAGGTTGGGTTTGCTACGCTTCCGAGCATCGCGACCGTTATCGACCTGTGATCCTGGAGGTGAAATGCGAACCATGAATAGCCGAACCATTCGGCGTTGGATCGTGTTCACCATCGCCTCGCTGGCCGTCGTTTTCGCGTTGCTCCTGGCGCACATGTTCGAATCGGCGCACGCAGCCGGCCCGGCCGCCGCGACAGCACCATCCATTGCCTCCGTCATGACCGATCCGGGACTCAGCGACGCGGAGTCAACCGTCGCCGCGTCAGCCGAAGACGGCGTGCCGCCCGACCAGATGCTCGTTCTGGACTGTGTTCTGGCCGTGGCGGCGGCACTTGCCGGCGCGCTTCTGGTCGTACTGCTGAGACGGGACTTTTTCGTCGCCATGATTCGGGTGATCAGTGTTTGCGTCGCCATCCCGGCGTTCCCGCGCAGCATGAAGCCCTCCCTGGAAGCTTTGGCGATTAGCCGGACCTGACGTCGCGGCACCGGTTACGTGCTCAGCCGTCCCTCGTCCGCACGCCCCGCACCTCTGGGGCTGACTCCAGAAACCCCGAATGCTCTTCACCCGCACTCCGCGGCCCTCTCGTCGCGCAACCTTCACCCCTGCTCGCCCGGAACCCCAATCCCGGCGGGAGGCTCTCGACACGGAACGCCGCCGACGCTCCCCCGTCCGACGACGGCCGCTGCGATCACCCGCCAGCGGGCAAAACCCCCGTAAGCGGCTCCTGCTGACCACAACCGCAGCCATCTTCACAATGACACTCGCGGTCGCAACCTCCGTGCCAGCCAACGCGGTCGAGCCCGAACGCTATCTCACGGCAGCCACCAGCAGAGCCACGACCGGTGTACCGCAGGCCATGGCTAACCCCAGCGGCATGGCCTTGCCTGTCGCGCGCGACGCGATCAAGGCCACGTCCGAAACCGAACTCGCCGCGTTGGCTGAAACCGACCCGGCCGGGCTGCTCGTGGGGAACACGCTCGGGCCGATTCAGTGGCCATTCCCTGGTGATGTATCGATCAGTGACGGCTTCGGCTCGCGCTCTTCCCCGTGCTCGGGCTGCTCGAGCAATCACAAAGGACTGGACATGACTCCCGGCGGTGGCACCCCGATCGCCGCGATTGCCGATGGAATCGTGCGATCGGCAGAGGAGTCCGATGTCGGGTTCGGCGTCAACGTGATCATTGACCACCGCGTCAACGGCGAACGATTCGCCAGCCTGTACGCCCACATGCAGTTCGGCTCCCTCCAAGTTCGCACGGGCCAACGCATCGCGGCCGGGCAGATCATCGGTCGTGTCGGAACAACCGGCGCCAGCACCGGAAACCACTTGCACTTGGAGATCTGGAGAGACGGCGAAACCCCCACCGACCCGTACGCCTGGCTCCGCAGCAGGGCGAGATGAGCAGCGACATGCCACCACAACGAACACCACAACCAGCCAGACGTCCGCGCCGCCCCTCAGCGCGGTTCTGGGCCAACGCGACGGTCATCGGGCTCGCCCTCATCGTGCTCGTCGTCATCGTGGTCGTCGGCCGGGCGCAATCCATTTCCAAGCAAGCTGCGGCACCGGCAGTTACCCGCGCGGACAGTCGAATTCTGCAGAAGGCGGCGACGGACAAGGTGACGGTTGTCGAGTTCCTCGACTTCGAGTGCGAAGCCTGCGCCGCTGCATACCCCGTCGTAGAACAGCTCCGCAAACAGTTCGCTGGCAGAGTCACCTTTGTCGCCCGATACTTCCCGATCCCCAGCCACAAGAACGCGATGAACGCAGCACTGGCGGCCGAGGCGGCAGGGCGGCAGGGCAAGTTCAACCAGATGTACGCCACGCTCTTCGAAACGCAGACGCAGTGGGCCGAGAAGCAAGACGACCAGTCACCGGCGTTGCGGTCACTGGCCCAAGCAATCGGTCTGGACATGACACGGTACGACGCCGACCTCACCGACCCCACCCTCAAAATCCGAGTCACCAAAGACCAGACCGACGGCGTCCAACTCGGCGTGGCGGGCACCCCGGCGTTCTTCCTCAACGGCGAGAAGGTATCCGTGACCTCCCAGGACCAATTCGCCGCCGAGCTCGAGAAGGCGTGGCGACGATGAACTGGATAGATCGCCGACTCCGCCGCATCGTCCTTGGCAGGTGGGGCTCGCAGGCCCGGTCAGCGAAGATCCCACCCGGCGTCTACCGCGAGCTGATTGACGCCGCAACCAGCGCATCCGTCCAACTGCAACTCATCCGGCGAGACCCACAGCACAACGCGGACGCATTGGACACCCTCGACGGCGACCTCGACGCGTTGATCCGAACCCTCAAACGACACAGACCCACGCAGTGAAAGGCGCAACCATGTCAACTCTCAACCGTCCCGTCATCGTCGCCGCTGCGGCGGTGTCGCTGGCGGCACCCCTGCTCCTCTCCGGCTGCTCCATCGGGGAGACCGTCTCACAACAGGCGCAGAACGCCGCGTGCACGCTCGTGACGCCGGTGATCGATAGTGTCGCGTCCGATATCGACGCTGCGCTCAAGTCGTCAACGTTGGACCCCACTACGGCTGCCGATCAGCTGGGCGCTGCGCGCACGATCCTTGCTCCGATCGCAAAACAGATGCCCGACGGCCCACAAGCCACAGCGGCTCAAAAGGTTGTCGACACCATCGATCAGCTGATCACCGTTCTCAAAGCCGAGGCTAAGGGTCAGGCAACCGGGACCAGCTCCGACAAGCTCACCAAGCAGCTGTCCGAGCAGATAAAGGCTCTCACAACACTATGCTGACCGACCAACCCGCCACCTCTCCAAAACCGGCAATGAGCCGCAAACGCCTCGCACAATGGGCGCTCAACCTCAGCCTCCTCGCGATCATCCTCGACCAGACCGTCAAGGGAATCGCCATCATCACCCTGCCGTACGGAAAAACAGAACCAACGATCATCCCCTGGCTCGACCTGAGACTCGTCCTCAATCCCGGTGCCGCATTCGGGCTCGGCGCCCGATTCGGTCCGCTCCTCGCCGCCGGGATTTTCATCATCCTTGTCGTCCTCACGGCCTGGACCATTCGCCGTATCGTCCACCGCGACAGCCCCCTCATCACCATCGCCTTGGCAGTCGCCGCCGCTGGCGGCTGGGGCAACATGATCGACCGAATCCTGCGGGCCGAACGCGGCCTCCTCAGCGGCGCCGTCGTCGACTATCTCTCCATCAGCTGGTTCGCAATCTTCAACCTCGCCGACGTGTTCGCCGTCGGCGGGATCGCCGCCGCCGCGCTGCTCTGGACGCTCGACAACCGTCGACAGCAGCAAGCGAAACTCCACGATCACGGAGCCACACAGTCATGACCGACGTCCTCTCCTCGCTCTCCACGCTTCTGATCTACATCGCGATGGGCTTCTACACAGCCGCCTTCCTCGTCTTCGCCGCCGACCTCGCGCGTCGTAGCACCCAGGCAACAACACCGGTGCCAAGCGCCGTCGCCCGCCGTGCAGCTACGGCCGCCGGCCCCTCCCCCGTGATCGTCGGCGAACGACCAGACCGAACCACGCCACAACGCGTTGACCCAACGAAGAACGCTCGACTGGTCCTTGGCTGGGCCTTCGCCCTCACCCTGAGCGGATTCGTCTTCCACCTTGCCGCGACCGTCCTCCGCGGCATCGCCGCCGCCCGCGTCCCGTGGGCGAACATGTGGGAGTTCTCGATGACCGGCACCCTCGTCATCATCGGGGTGTTCTTGCTGGTGAACATCAAATGGGACATCGACTACGTCGGTACCTTCGTGCTCGGGCTCGTCCTCGTCCTGCAGGGCATCGCGCTCGTGCGGTACTACGTGCCCGTCGTTCCATTGCAACCGGCGCTGCAGTCGTACTGGCTGGTCATCCACATCATCGTGGCCATTCTTGGCACCGCCCTCTTCGCTCTCGGCTTTGCTCTCTCCTGCCTGCAGCTGCTGCAGACTCGACGTGAACGCCAGGTCACGGAATCGCAGCCGCAGCAGCTCCGGTTCCTCGCGACCCTCCCCGCATCGACCGCACTGGAGAACCTCGCCTACCGGATCAACATCGTCGGCTTCATCGCCTGGACCTTCACCTTGATCGCCGGAGCGATCTGGGCAGAGAAGGCGTGGGGCCGCTACTGGGGGTGGGACACGAAGGAAGTCTGGACGTTCATCATCTGGGTGATCTACGCCGGCTACATCCACGCCCGCGCCACCCGAGGATGGCGCGGGTCCCGTTCCGCGTGGCTGGCGATCATCGGCTTCGCCGCCGTCCTGTTCAACTTCGGCATCGTCAACGTCTTCTTCAAAGGCCTCCACACCTACTCTGGCCTATAGGCCGTGCACGCCGGAGCCAAAACGATCTCCAGCTAACGTTCGGGTCCGTCCCGCCACAAACGCGGGGTGGCAAGGCCACCCCGCTGCGGCTACCGCCCACTCGACCGCACAGGCGGCCCCTTGGCTTCGCGCGAGTCTCGCGTGTGCGCTTCGGTGAGGGCGCTTTGGTGCGCGGTGGCGATCTCGATGACGCCGCGGGCAAGGGTGGGGTCTTCGCCGCGGGCAAGGCCCGCGTATTCTATGCGCACCCCCGTGGTGGTGGTGTGTGCTTTGATCCACACGCGGCGCCGGGGGAAGAACAGTCCGGCAAACAGGCCGAGTGTGGCCAGGACGGAAAAGACGAGGACGGGCAGACCGCTGGGATCGCGTTGGATCTGCAGCGACGCGAACCGTTTCAGGGGTTGACCGATGTTTGCGGTTTCGTCCTCCCAGGTGATGGTGCCCCACCCGTTGGGAAGGTTGACGGTCTGCCCGGGCGCGAGCTGTAAGGACTCTGTTCCGGATTTACCGCCGGTGCGCTGGGTTAGCCCTTCGACATTGAGTGAGTAGACAGATCGGGGAGTGCCGTCGTTGATGCCCAGGTCGCCGCTGAACACGTTGAGCGTGATGACCGGGTTGTTCGTGTCTGGGTAGGTGGACGTGAACGCCCCCGAGCGGAGCGCTCCTTGGGTGGGGTAGAAAAAACCGATCAGCCCGACCTGTTCGGGGAGCCCATCGGGAACCTTGATGATGCCAAGCGATGTCATCGCGGAGTCCTGCGGCAGGAACGGTTGAGACTCGTGATAGACCACTTGGCCGTCCGCGCTGCGGATGGTGAGGGTGGGGGCGTAGCCGTTGCCGAGGAGGTAGATGCGGTCGCCGGCGACTTCAATCGGGTCGTTGACCCGTACCGTTTCTTTTTGAGTTCCGCCGGTCGGTGTGCGGATGCTGACATCGGCGGTGTAATCGCTGGCTTGACCAGCCCCTGGGGTGCCCGGGGGCTGGTAGGTGACAGCGAATCGGTCAAGGGTCATCGCGTACGGGGTGAGTCCGGTGCCGTCGACGAACCGGCCGGGCTTGAACGAGGAGTAGTCGCTGAGTGCATTCACGAAGGTGGTGCCCTCGACGACCACTCGCTGCCCGGTGTAGGAAAAGCCACCGCCGACCCCGACGGAGATCAGTACCCCGACCAGCGCCACGTGGAAGAGGAGGTTCCCGGTTTCGCGAAGATAGCCGCGCTCAGCCGACACCGAGCTCCACGCGGCCGTGTCGTATCGCTGCACCCGGTACCCGGCCCGCCGTAGCTGCCGCTCGCCCAGAGTCGCGGCCTGGTCGGCGCCCGCGGCCCGGTAAACGTCCCGGGTCTGGTACCCAGCGAGCCGAGAGAGACGGAACGGGGTTCGTGGAGGGCGGGACCGGAGCGCTTTCCAGTGGTGCTTGACCCGGGGAATGACGCAGCCGATCAAGGACGTGAACAGCAGCAGATAAATCGCCGAGAACCAGGGCGACTGGTACACGTCAAAGAGGCCCAGATTGTCGACGAACCCGAACACGTCCGGGTTGTCCTTCTCCCACTGGGCGACCCCATTGGGGTCGGCCGTGCGTTGTGGGAACAGGGAACCCGGAACCGCGGCGACCGCGAGCAGCAGCAGCAGGAGCAGCGCAGTGCGCATGCTGGTGAGTTGCCGCCACCCCCACCGCGCCCAGCCGACGACACTCAGCCGCGGTTCGGCGACCCCTGGCGAGTCGGGGACGATGTTGGCGTGGTCGGCAGGACGCAGCGGATCGTTGTCCAGCAGTTCAGGCAGCCGGGAGGTGTCAGAGCGGGAGCGGGACATTGATCACCACCTGCTGGAGGGCGGACATCAGCATGCTCCAAACCCCGGTCACCATGAGCAGGCCGAGAGCGATCAGGATGCCGCCGCCGATGATGTTCAGGGTGCGGATATGACGGCGCAGGAACGTCACGGTGCGGGTGGCCCAACCGTACCCGATCGCGAGCAGGAAGAAGGGGATGCCCAAGCCGAGAGAGTATGCCAGGCCGAGCAGGCCGGCGCGTCCCGGGTCGCCGAGGTTCCAGGACACGGAGATTATCGCGGCGAGAGTGGGCCCAATGCACGGGGTCCAGCCGACACCGAGCGCGAATCCGAGAATGGGCGCGCCGACCAACCCCATGTTGTTGCCCACGCGTGGGCGGATGCTGCGTTGCGCAATCCCTAGCACGCCGATGAACGCCAGACCGAGAACGATTACCACGACCCCGAGCACCCGAGTCAGGAGGCTGGCGTATTGCAGGAGCAGCAGCCCGAACGCCCCGCCAAGGATCGTGACCGCGACGAACACCACCGTGAACCCGGCGATGAACAGTCCCACACCCACAAGCAGCCGGGCCCGGCCCGCAGTTATTACGGTAGAGGCCGTGCCCGGTGGGGCACCGGTCTCCGTTCGGGAGGCGGGTTCCGCGGCGGCGCCGATGTATCCGAGATATCCGGGAACCAGGGGCAGCACGCAGGGGGACACGAAAGAGATCAGCCCGGCCAGCATCGACAACGGAATTGCGACCCAGAGCGCGCCCCCAACGACCGACATCACTGGGTTCACACGCTCACCGCCCTCTCATGCTCAGCGGGCGCGACAGCGGAAGCGCGCGCCGGAGACGCGGTTCCGCTGTTCTCGCCTCGTTCTTGTGCCGGTCGAGTATTCTCATCAGTCTCTTTCCCTGATTCTTGTGCGGTCGTTCCCGCGCCAGAGGCGGCGCGGACGTACCACCCCTCTCAGCGAGGGCGAGAAAGAGAATCAGGTTCGAGAGATCCCGAGCTGGGACAGCGCCGGCGCCGATGCTAATGTCGACACTGCCGATGGATCCAGGATCGGCAGCTTGCGCACGTTCAAATAACAAGGGACCGGCGCCGGTGGAAGGCGAAACCGACGCACTGCGGTGATGATCGGGAATCCGCAGAGGATCCCGGTGACACAGGACACTCCACTGGCCGACATGTCATCGACCGTTTCGGTCGCGTCGGCGTCCGCAGTGTCGAGCGCGGCAACGAACGTCAACGGAATGGGAGCAGACTCGCCCCAGCGCTCCCCCGCCTCGGCACCCGACCAGATG
>NZ_NCSR01000014.1:0-124077 GCF_002105485.1 Leifsonia sp. NCR5 | reverse complement strand
AGGACGTTTCGCGAGTGGGTGGGGGATCATGCGGAGATGTTTCGGTGAGCCGTGCGGCCGTCTCGGCCAGCGGTATCCGCTCCAGATCGACGAAGTCGTGACGATCACGGCTCTCCGTCGGGCTGCGCCCCACACGCTCCCCCAAACGCCGCTCCTCGCTGCGCTCGGGGCGGCCCCTCGCGGCGGGGATCCCACTAGACGAGTAACGATAAATGGAGAGTGGCCGCTCGCGATGCGAGCGGCCACTCTCCATTTATCGTTACGTGGGGCTGACAGGATTTGAACCTGCGACCCCT
Organism: Leifsonia sp. NCR5; assembly: GCF_002105485.1. Classification (NCBI taxonomy): domain Bacteria; kingdom Bacillati; phylum Actinomycetota; class Actinomycetes; order Micrococcales; family Microbacteriaceae; genus Leifsonia; species Leifsonia sp. NCR5. The sequence goes on along the minus strand of NZ_NCSR01000014.1, from coordinate 123,781 downwards.
TGACCCCCACGCGTCCAGGCGGCGCCGTCGAGGCCAAAAATCGCGTGATTCCGGACCCCAGATGATGCAGAGCACGTCACGATATGCATGGTTTGTATGATTCTCGTCGCCAACTGGTCCGCCTCCGCGAAGGTGCTCGGGAGCCTGACAAGGAGCTTTGTTGTGGCGCCGATAGACAGAGGTCCGGCCGGCGTGCTCGGGCTTGACCTGGATAAGGGCGTTCCTGCCCTCCTCCCCCGCGACGCATCAACAGCCCGCCACGCGATGCTCAGTGACATGCATGAGCAAGACGGTCCTGCTCCCCCTTTGGCCCTCTTCGGCATCGTCGTGGTTGCCCGGGGTGTCGGTGGTGGAGGAGATAATTCGGCTGTGATCAAAGGGCCAGCAGATCTCATGGCGCAAATCGAGGGTGACCTCCTCGATGAGAAGCCGCTCGACACTCTGCTCCGCAAACTCATCCTGCTCGGCGGAAACGCGGGCTCGCCCGAGCTCCGCGACTGGGCGTCGCTAGAACTCCGTGGCTACGGGCGGGACGTCGAGCTGCCCCTGTACCGAACCGTGACCGCTCCGCTACAGATCGACGGCACCGTTCCAGGTGGAATCGTGCGACACGAGACAATCGGCGCGATGGACATTCCCGACTTCGCTCGCGACGAAGTCAACGAGCAGGTCCCACTACGAATGGGCGTGAACGAGATCCACAGCATGGTGGATCAGCACCGAGAAGACAGAATGGTCAAGCTCCAGCCACCGGGTGCCCCAGACCTCGTCACCTATATGAACGGCACCCGGGAGATGAACGGCCACATCACCGCGCTCTACTGGAGCGTCAGCACTATCGCGCTCGCAGGCGTGCTCGACCAGGTTCGCACTCGCTTGGCTGAACTCATTGCCGAACTGCGCTCCGCAACCCCACAGGGCCAGAACCTACCAACCCCAACGCAGGCAGCCAACGCCGTGAATTTCGTTATCAACGGGCGCGGGAACCGCGTGAGCATCTCACAGGCCGCGGACGGGAGCACGATCACTGCTGCCCAGGAAGAAGCGAAGCCGCGCTTCTGGACGCGGGCAAAGGTCGTCGGCGCAGCGGCCGTTGGACTTGCCACGATCGCGGGAACAGTCATCGCGGCACTCCAGCTGCCGATCTGGTGAAGTAATCGAGAGGAAGCCATGACCACGCCTACACCCCGAACCGTCACATCAGTGCTCGCCGAGGTAAGAGCCGATAGCGTCACCGTCACCTGGGGTCTCGGGGAACCAGTCGAAGTCGGCGATGTCGAGTTCTTCGGCTATGGCATCTACTACTACGACCCGAGCGGCAACGGCGGAAAACGACTCGGCGTTCGCTTCGGCGACGAGATCACGGCGTGGGTCTTCGACAATGCCAGTGCCACGCAGGCCAACTACGAGGCTTCTTCCGTCACGGTTACGGATGAAGCCGTGACGGTGCACTTCAACGACGCGAGTCTGGGTCTCGACGCCGTGGGCACGATTGAGGCCTATGCACACGTCAACGGTCACGATACGCAGGTCGAACTGCCTGTCACGCTTCTGCATTGACATGAGCGATCTCCAACTACCTGGCGGCGACGAGTCGTTCGGTGAGCATCTCGTCGAGAATCTTTTCGCAACGTGGGTTGATCGCGACCTCGAACAGCGCGCAACCGGGCTCACGCGGGCACACGTGTACCGCGCGGTGGTTGAACTCCCGCCATTGGGTGGTGCACCGATCGTCCGAATCAATGAGGAGGTGTCGCTGCATGCGCGGGCGGTCGCATCGGCGCCCATCAAGAAGGGCGATCCGGTCACTGCAGAGAACATCAGCAGCCTCGAAGCCTTCTGGCCTGTCGATGTCCACCCGAACAGCGGATGGCTGGCCTACATCATCGTCGGAGAGTCCGCACACATTGCCTTCGACCTGCGCTACAACAAACAGCGCAGTGCCGAGCTGCTCAGCCTTGCTGACGACTACCTCGACGCGGTCGAAGCGATCCGGGAGTTCGCGCTGCGACCAGCCGTCGACAATCTCCTCTCCGCGACAGAACTCACCGTTCAGGCGCAGATGCTCGCGCAGTCGCAGGAGACGAAGTTCCACAACGTGCGAGATCGGTGGCTGCGTGAGAACGAACGGCTTGGCAATACGCCGGAAGGCTTCTTCGCGACGCTCCAGCGGCTCCGGAGAGAACGAGGGGCCGCGAGGTACGGTGACGGCGTCCTAGGCGTAACAGCCGACGAGGTGCCAGCCTTGATTGCGACCGTCCGCTCGATGGTCGAGCACGCAGCCAATCAGATCGGGCTGGTCGCCACCGACACAAGTTCACTGAGTAGCAGGTCGCCTCATTAAAAGTTGGGCGTGAGGAACGAACGCTCGATCGGCTCAGCCCGGCATCTACAGCGTGAAGTTGACTGCGAGGCGTCCAAACGGCGTCGTCGACGCCCGAATTCGCCTAGTTCTAGGCCTCAGATAATGCAGAGGATGCCACGAGACGCATGATTTGCATAGGTTTGGTCCTCTACGTGGGGTCAGAAGAGACGATCATCAAGAGGATCAAGCAACGTGATCTGCAACTGGTCACGCCCGTCGAGATGCTTAAGCTCGACTCGAAGCGCAAACCCCGTGTCCAAGATGCTCTGGATATCTGAGTGGTCTCTGGCCGAGATCGTCCCCAACAGCTGCACGCCTTGGTAGAGGCCGAACGGAGCGGGATGGGTCTCGCCCTCTATCTCCGCCAGGCGTAGCGGGATAGATTCTGTAATAGGCGCAGCCTGAAGGTGGACAGCCACGTTCGCCACGTTGCGATCGAGCAAGTTCTTCAGCAGGCTTCGCCGTCGCTGACGCGTAAAGTCGAGGAGATCAATTACCTCTGAGGTCGATGCGGCAAACTCTTGGCGCCAGCCGGACACGCCTAGTGATGCCAAATGCTCTCTCAACTCGTCCAGTTCCGCTACCCGATCGAAGCGACTTGCTACTAGGTTGGCGATCCGTCGTGAACGAATACCTTCGGTCACGAGTGCGAGCGCGACCGGCGTGCTGACTCCGTACCTGATGTACCCGCCGAGTTCTGGACAAACGAGTTCGTCACCGCCGGCTGCTTGCAGGTGCGTGTTTACGAGGTCGATGAGCGCTCCAACTGTCCACGACAGATAGTGTTCGAAGTGCTCTGTGGTCGCAGTGACTATCTGTTCGATCCTCCATGCGGCATCGGCAACGGCGCCCAAGTGACTCTCTGCCAGCTGCGGTAGCGAAGCGCCTTCGAGCCAGTCACACAAGACTTCGGCGGCGTCTATATCTAGAGTCGCGCCCTGCACAGACTCGCGAAATCCCCATCGAGGTGCTTCAGGAAGCCGGAGCAACTCTGCGATCGTCGGACGAAGGATTCCCACCGCTTCTAGAGCCGTCGAGACAGAAGTTACGTCAGCGGAGATCAGGGCACGGGCAATCTGCGACGCCCATTCATCAATCTTACGAGCGGAACCGATAGAGCAGCCGATCCGCGACCATCTCTGACGGGCAGCGGAATCGACAGATAGATAGGCCTCCCGCGCTCGCCCCGCGAGTCGTGTATATCGCGTTCTAGCTTGGGTTGATTGATTTGCTGCCAGGGTGAACCCCACCACCGTATCGAGCTCGACCGCCTCTGGGCTGGTCAGTTCCCGCTCGGCCGCGGCCAGCATCATCCAGACGAAGCTGATGAAGTCCGCAGCCGCGCCGTTGGCTGCGAACACTGCGTCGGCGTCGGCCCTTTGAACACCTTCGAGTTCGGCAACAGCCTGGAGTGCGGAGTCAGTCAGCAGGGAGGACGTGACCTCTAGGTCCTGATCGTCAGGGTTGAGGTCGGCGAAGTCCTGAATGCTTGGCGAGGCCGCCCTTACTAGTACGATCCAGCCCTCAGTCTCGCGTCCTGCCCGCCCTGCCCGTCCCATTGCGTTTACGAGCCGGGCACCGCGCAAGCGGGTATCTTCTGGCTGGTCTGGGTACGGAGTGTCGTATAGAACGACGGTCCTGACCGGCAAGTTCACCCCGTCCGTAAGCGTTGAAGTGCAAGTCAGGTAGAGGAGATCATCACTTCGCACGGCAGCCTCAAGCGCTTCGAGCACCTCGACGGGCAACCCTGCATGATGGAATCCCACGCCTCGCCTAAGCGTGCCGACGAGTGGATGTGCGTCGCCCAACTGTTGGCGTACAAAGTCAACCAGCGCGGCCAGTTGCGGTTGCTCATCGAGCTCGTCCGCGATGCCACGAGCGAGCGTCTGGGCTTGCTTCTTTGTTGACGCAACAACGAGTACCGATCCTGCGTGCCCTAGAGCGGTAATCATGCCGCTGGCAATCGAATAGTGTTTCGTGTTTCGTGAAGGATCGACCTTCACTTCAACGGGACGCTCTCCCCCGTCCTTCGACTTTCGGACTAGACGCCAACCCGTGTCCCCTTGAGTGCGGAGTGACTTGGTGCTCCCGTTTCCGAGCCGCAATCGGATCAGTCCCGAGAGCGGCGTGGTGTGCCGGTAGGGCCACACGGACCCGGCCCCTCCTTCAACGACGGTCTGATCCCACTGCGCTTCGGTATTGAAGACTGCATGCAGTCGCCTGGGCCCCCGCCAGTCACTTGTCTGACTCAGGGCACCGCCGTTTGGATCAAGCCACTGAGCGATCCCACCGACGTTTCCCATCGCGGCCGAAAGGAGAATAATGCGATGCGGTCGGCCTTGTGTTTGCAGGTTCAGGGCAGATATCACGGATTCAAGCACGAAGCCACGCCCCTTCTCCTTCAACAACTGAGCCTCATCGAAAATGAACAGACTGTACTTGTCGAGTACCGCTTCGAAGTCGTTTCTCAGGAGATGACCGAGTCTTTCCGGGGTCATAACATCGACGTCGGGCTGCTCAGCTTCCGAAAGCGAGAGGCCCAGTTCTTCCAGCCAGGCGGAGAAGTCAGTCTTTTCCGCTCCGACCTCTTTCTGGAGAATACGCACTCGTGCGCTCATCGCGCGCCGAATTTCTCGACCAAGACTCCTTGTTGGCACGACAAAGCAGATACTCGTGTCCGTCTGCGCCAGATGCGCGACGGCGAGCATTTGAGCGACGAGTGTCTTCCCCCCGCTTGTGGGAACGGAAAGCACCATTCGCTTGACTTCCTGCGAGCACGGCGATGGCTCTCCGGTGAGCAGCTCTCGCTGCGGCTCCCAGAGCGTCAGCACGGCAGGGCTGCCCACCGCGAAAGCCTGGCGTACGGCGATCGGTACGTCTGGCGGCAGGATCGACGGGTTCCAGGGTGAGCCTGCCTCCGCGATGGTCGCGAAGTTCACTAGATGTGTAGCGACCCAACGCGCATCGAGCGAAGCGCCCCCGGTTTCGCCAGTCGCTACCTCGCGCAGTCGTTGAGACCCCTGAATGTACCGTTCATTGTCTCCCCGAGTCAGGTACGAGAGTATGTCTTCCACAGCCAGGACGAGCGTCTGCAGAGAACCGAGGGCCGTTGAGCGCAGGCTGTCCATTGCCGACTGCTGTGCTATTGATGCGAAGTATCTGCGCCACCGAGCCAGCCAGCCGAAGGCACGTTTAGCGTCGAAGCTCAAGAATACGAGTCCAGCGCGTATGGAGAGATTCTCAAGTGACGGTTCTTGCGCGCTATCTGCTCCATCTAAAAGGGGCTGAAGTCGGGTTATGATCGCGGACGCGTTTGGGTCACGACCACCTCGGCGATACCCGATCGCAGCAGCAAATCCGATTGATAGGCGCTCTTCATCGCTCCAGTCATTGCGAGCCAGCGCAAGATCGAAAATATGGGCGCTTACCAAGAACGCCTGACGTTGGCGAGCTGCCGAGTAGCGTTGACGCGCATCACTTACCGACGCCACGCCATGCAAGTACCATGCTGTCTTCATTAGCTTCTCGTCAACAGACGGACGATTAAGCACTAGCGCAATTTCAGCCCGCGCCATGCGCTCTTGTAAGCGCTCAGCCGTAGGTAGACCCGAGCGACCCGCGAGTGCTTCCCCGAGTAGATGTGTGTCTAGAGACCGCTCCATACGATCTCCTTTACCTTCGAGGCAAACTCAGGAAAGTTCGGCAACGCAATAACGATTGACTCGGTTTGTCCAGCCGCCACAAACTCCGGGAATTGTGTGCCGAGCGATCTGAACGTATTGCTGTTTCGCGGGCGATGTTCGAGAGAAGCCCCTACGGAGACTCCCACGCCGGCTCTTGCGCTCCGTTCGAACCAGAGGTCAACCATGCCGTCGTAAAGCTCCCCCAGAGCACCTTCAGCAGTGAGGGTCGCCGGTCCCACCAGCTTGGCAAGGTAGTGGTGGCCTCTCTTGCGCAACTGTTTTGCCGCCCGGTTGATCGTTTTTGATACACGAGCGTCTGCGTCGTGTTTCTTGATCTCCCAGAGCCGGAAAACGAGGGTTCCGCGAGAATCCTCGTAGACGACGAGCCCATCTCCCCCTGGTTCGAGTGCGTCGGCCTTGATGGGTGGCGCCTCCACCAGAGTGCGTCCGTCCCGGCAGGTTGTACGCTCAGCCACAACGCGGTGCCAGAGCAACTCCGCGACGTGCCCTTGTATATGATCAGCGGGCTTCGGAGCATCCGGAAGGCCGAAACCGATGGAAACAAATGCCTTGACGGCTTCTAGTTGTGCTCCCGTTGAAGATGCGCCCCCGTCACGACGCGTACGCCACCGGTCGAGTACCGGTGATTTCCCGCATGCAACGACCATCGCATCGTCAGCGATGATTGCGGCGGCAAGGTCACGCGCATCATCTACCAATTGCTCGCCACCGACGAGATACTCAACCTTCGACTTGGCGTCGCCATCTTGAAGGTTCAGCAGCGGAGTCAAGAGGACTGGTGAACTCATATTGACAACCTATCTCTCGAGTGGCGGATCGCCGTTGATCTTGGACGCGGAGAACGGGCAGCGGGCATCCACAGCAACGAAGCGGAACTCTTTGCCGGTCGCAGGCGAGACTTGAGATACATCCGCCGTGGAATGCACGGAGCCGGCCCATCCACAGGAAGCGGCGCGGAGTCATCCCGGCCAGACAGAGGTACAAGGGGGACGAACGAAACCCTGGCAATACACAACAAAGCCCTGATGAAAACAAGGTCTCATCAGGGCTTTTTTGTCGGGCTGACAGGATTTGAACCTGCGACCCCTTGACCCCCAGTCAAGTGCGCTACCAAGCTGCGCCACAGCCCGAAGTCGCTTTGAGGGTGGAGCCCCAAAGCAACTTGTCCATACTAGCGTGTCCCGGCGGGTGCCTGTGCCACCTACTCGAAGACCAGCTGGCGCACCTCGACGCCGTATGCGGCGAGCGTCACCGTTGGCGAAGCAGAGCCTGTCAGGGTGTGGAGGGTTCCCGCCACCTCGGGGGTCACCGTCACCTCGGTGTCGTGCTGGGAGATGAAGAAGACGAAGCGGCGGCCGTCGGTGTGGACGAGGGTGTCGGTGAAGACCTCGGGGTCGGAGAGGCGGATGTCGCGTTCGACGTCGGCCACGTCGGCGAGGGCGTCGTAGAGGCGCCAGGTGTCTTCCGGGTTCACGGCGGGGAGTTCGGAGGCGAAATACTCCAAGGGGTAGGTGGAGAGGATCGCGCGGCCGGAGCCGTGGGGCTGGGAGACGATGACCGGGCGGTCGTCCGCATCCACTGCGATCACCGTTCCTGTGGTCGGCGTGACCGGGAGGAAGGAGCGGGAGTGGGCGTTGCCGGCGGCGGCGAACGACAGGACGGCGCCCTCGGTGAGGCTGCCGAACGACGTGAGGAAGCGGACCGTCACGGTGTCGTCGGCGACCGGGGAGACGAGGCCGTACGCGGAGTCGCGCTGCACGCCGAAGAGCTCCTCGGTGTATGCCCACCATGGGCCGCGCTGCACGCCGATGTCGCCCGCGCAGTACGAGGCGTAGACGGTGGCGCCCTCGGACGCGAGCGCGATCAGCTGCTTCCAGGTGGGGCCGCAGAGCTGCTTCACGCTCGGCAGCAGGTACAGGCCGTAGCCCGACGGGATGCCGCCGTCCTCCGCCTCGCGCACCACGGCGACCGGGACGTGGGCCTCGTGGGCGGCGACGTATGCCTGCTCCCCCGCCGCCACGATGAGCGCGCGCTCCGCCTCCTGGGTGAAGGGGTAGTCGGCGGCGAGGTGCGAGGGGACGACGATCGCCGCATCCACCGGGGAGCGCGTGACGGAGGCGAGGTCGATGGCGGCGAGGTCGGCGGCGAAACCGGCCAGCTCCAGCAGGGGCGGCTTCGGGGCTCCGGTCGAGTCGGTGATGCCGAAGTGCATCTCGAACGGGTGGTGGGAGTACGGGCGCTGGGCGATCAGGTCGTCGTAGTCGGTGTTGTTCCAGGCGATCCAGCCCGTCGCGCCCGCCAGCAGAGTGTTGTAGAGCAGCTGGCGGTAGTACGACGCAGCACCGGATGGGGAGACGAAGTCGCTTGTGACGCCGAACTCCTCCATGATCACCGGGAGGCCGGCGATGTGGCAGAGCTCCGCGATGTACGCGGCTTTGAGGTGCTGCCTGGTCTGGTCGGACTCCATCCGGTAGACGTGCGGGCCGACGAAATCCGTGAAGGCGGCGAGGTCGGTGGTGGAGAAGCCGTTGTCGTGGCCGGTGGTCTCGATGCCCCAGGCGCCGTCGCCGACCGAGACCGGCTGCGTGCCCCCGCCCGCGCGCACCGCATCCACCAGGAGCGACGCCCACGCATCCACGATCGGGCGCGGCGCCTCTCCCCCGTAGATCGGGACCTCGTTGGTGAGCAGCCAGCCGGCGACAGCGGGATGCTCGGCGAAGCGGGCGGTCAGTTCGCGGACGTACCAGGCCTGGCGTCCGACGAACCAGATGTCGCTGTACAGGTCGCGGCCGTCCCGCCAGGCCGGATCCCAGTTCTCGCCGGACATGTGGCCGACCAGGAAGGTGGGCACCGTCGTCATGCCCGCATCCACGTGCGCGTCGAGGAAGTCGTGGAAGTTGGCGATGCACTGCTCGTCGAGCGTGTCCGGCGTGGGGTGGAAGTCCGGCCAGTAGAAGAACGAGCGCGTCATGGTGAGGCCGTGCTCGGCCAGGACGGCCAGCTCGGAGCGCACGACGTCGTGGTCGTAGCGCGTCCACATCAGCGGGCCGCCCGACCGGGACCAGAAGTTGGCACCGAGCCAGATGGCCGGGGCGCCGTCGACGGCGAGCAGGGGGGAATGGCGTTCCATGATTCCTTCCGAAACGACGAGAGAAGAGCGAAGAGCGACAGGCGAGCAGAGAGCGGTGCGGCTACTTCACGGCACCCGCCGTCAGCCCGGCCACGAACGAGCGCTGCAGCAGCAGGAACGCCACCACCACCGGGATGCTCACCACGAGCGACGCGGCCATGATCTGGTTCCAGTAGACGTTCGTCTGCGTCGAATACAGCTGCAAACCGACCGCGAGCGTTCTGTTCTCGTCCGTCGTCATCACCGAGGCGAACAGCACCTCGCCCCAACTCGTCATGAACGAGTAGATGGCGACGGCGATCAGGCCGGGGCGGGCAGCGGGCAGCACGACGTGCCAGAGCGCGCCCATCGGGCCGCTGCCGTCGACCATCGCCGCCTCGTCCAGGTCGCGCGGGATGCCGTCGAAGTAGCCGGCGAGCATCCAGATCGAGAACGGGAGCGCGAACGTCAGGTACGTGATCACGAGACCGAACCGGGTGCCGACCAGCTGGATGCCCACGGCCTGGTTGATGTTCACGAAGATGAGGAACAGCGGCAGCAGGAACAGCACGCCGGGGAACATCTGCGTGGACAGCACGGTGGTCGTGAAGACGCTGCGGCCCTTGAACCGGTAGCGGGAGACGGCGTACGCCGCGAACACCGCGATCACCAGGCTCAGGATGGTCGCCGAACCGGCCACGATCAGGCTGTTCACGAAGTACGACGCCAGCGGGACGGTCGACCACATGTCGATGAACGGCTGGAACGTGATCTCGGTCGGCCACCAGGTGAAGGCGCCCTGCACATCCGGCAGCGACTTCATCGACGACGTGATCATCACGTAGATGGGGACGGCGGTGAACACGGTCAGGATGACCAGGACCACCCAGCGGAAGACTTTCGAGGATGCTGTGTCACGCACGACGGGACCTCCGGTTCAGCACGAGCAGGTACGCACCCGTCACGATCAGCAGGAAGATCAGCAGCAGGACGCTCATCGCGGCGCCGGAGCCGAAGTTCCAGGTGAGGAACGACGCGTTGTAGATGTGGAAGGAGATCAGGTCGCCGGCCGCCGGCTGGGCGTTGCCGAAGAGCACGAACGGGGTGTTGAAGTCGTTGAACGTCCATAAGAACATCACCAGCAACAGCACCGTGTTGACCGGCCGGAGCATCGGCAGAGTGATCGCACCCCACTGCCGGAACGGCTTCGCGCCGTCGACGGCAGAGGCCTCATAGACCTCCTCCGGGATGGATTGCAGCCCGGCCATCAGCATCAGGAAGGCGAACGGCCACAGGCGCCAGATCGCCACGACCACGATCGACCAGAATGCGTTGCCGCCGATCAGCCAAAATGGCTTGTCCCCCGGCAGCCCGAGGTTGTCGAACAGGAAGTGGTTCACCGCTCCCGTGTCCTTCTGCAGCATGAACTTCCAGGCGATGATGCCCGCGTACATCGGCAGCGCGTACGGCACCAGGAACAGGGTGCGGAAGAAGCCGCGGCCCCAGAACTTGCGCTGCAGGGCGACCGCGGCGGACATCCCGAGCGACCAGGAGATGCCGACCACCAGGATCGTGAACGCGCAGGTGATCAGGAACGACTGCAGCAGCGCCGCGCCGACGGAGCCGTTGAAGTCGAGGGCGACGGCGTAGTTCTTGAAGCCGACGAACGGCGCCTCCGACCAGTTGGCGATGTAGAACTTCGTGAGCTGCACGAAGCTGATCCAGATGCCCGTGAGCATCGGGATGACGTGGATCAGGATCTCGAAGATGATGGCGGGCGCGAGCAGGGCGAGAGGGATCCACCACCCCTTGTTCCTCTTCTTGCGCTTGCGCGGAGGGGCCGGCGCTGGGGCTGCGGTGGCGGTGCTGAGTGTCGTCGTCGACATGGTGACCTCTGTCTGGTCAGGAGGTGGTCATGGAGTGCTTGGGGGTGCTGCCAGGCACGGGATGCGCGGTGTGCTGCACGCGCATCCCGCACCTGGCGCCGGTGGTACTAGCCGCCGATGGACTGCTTCACCTGGTCTTGCGCCGACTGCAGCGCTGCCTTGATGTCGCTGTCGGAGACGGTGCCTCCTGTGGCGATCTTCGCGAACATGTCGTTCATGGCCTTGCCGACCGTGTTCTCGAACTGGTCCTCCGCCGGGACGAGCGGCAGCGGCTTCGACATGGTGTTGTAGATCTTCTGGAAGGTCGCGGCCTCTTCAGCGTTGTCGGTGAAGTTGGCCTTCGCCCCGTTGAGCACGGGGAGGGTGGCGTACGGCTTGCCCAGCGTGGTCTGGGTCTCCTCGCTCGTCATGTACTTGACGAACTGGAGCGCCGCATCCTTGTTCTTGGTGTTCTTCATGATCGACAGGTTGATGCCGGCGACGTGGCTGGCGACCGGCTTGCCGCCCTGAGGTGCAGGGAACGGGACGACGCCGTACGCGTCGGTCTTCATGCCGTTGGCGTTGATCGACGAGTCTGCGTTGTTCTGGCTGAGGATCATCGCGACCTTGCCCGTCGCGAAGTCGTTCACCGCCTGCACGCCGTTGTCGTACTGGGCGTTCGAGGTGTTGACGACCTTGTCGGTCTGCATCAGGTCGAGATAGCGCTTGATGCCGTCGACCGCCCCGCTCGACGTGAAGGTGGGGTTGCCCTTGGAGTCGAAGAACTCCGCGCCGTTCTGCGCGGCGTTGATGAAGGCGAAGTGCGCGTTCTCGGTGTAGCTGCCCGCCGCGAGGGAGAAGCCGTACGTCGTGCCGTTCGTCAGCTTCTTGGCGTCGGCGACGAGGTCTTCCCAGTTGGTCGGCGGCTGGACGCCGGCTGCGGTGAACATCGACTTGTTGTAGTACAGCCCGTATGCGAGGCCGTAGAGCGGGACGCTGGTGACGTCCTTGCCCGGCGCACCACCCGTCTCGAGCGCCGTCTTGACGAACTTGTCGGAGCCGCCGATGGCCTTCATGTTGGCGGAGTCGAACGGCATGAACGCGCCGGTGGCCTGCAGCGATGCCGCCCAGGTGTTGCCGATGTTCAGCACGTCGGGGCCCTGGCCGCTGGTGACGGCGGTCTGGATGCGGGTCTGCAGGTCGTTCCAGCCGATCACTTCCAGCTTGACCTTGATGCCGGTCTTCTTGGTGAAGGCGTCGAGCACCGGGGTGAGGACCTGCTTGTCGTTGTCGAGGCTGGTGCCCTGGTTGCTGGCCCAGTATGTGATGGTGGATCCGCTGGCCGAGCTACCCGATCCCGAGCTGCTGCAACCTGCTGCGACGAGCGCGACCGCGGCAGCGATGGCACCCGCGAGGATGGCGCGTTTCTTCATAGTGACTCCCTTGTCTCTTGGTCGTGGCGCACACACCACGAGTTATACGCTAACTGAACCGGTTCAGTTGTCAAGGGGGCGAAGAAAACGATTCGGCATCGGCTGCCTCCGCTATCGGGCGGGGATGCTCGTGGCCCGGACGACGAGCTCGCTCGGCTTCGCGGCGGTCACCTCGGAGGGCACGCCGGCCAGCGCATCCAGCAGCATCCGGGTGGCGCGCCTGCCCTGCTCCTCCGGGAACCGCGCGAGCGCGGTGATCGGGCGGGAGCCCAGGCGGCACATGAAGGAGTCGTCCCAGCTGACCAGCGCGACGTCGTCGCGCCCGAGCCTGCCGAAGGCGGCGGCTGCGCCGAGCGCGAGCACGTCGTTCGAGGTGACGACGGCGGTGATGCCGGGGTCCGCGGCCAGGTGCTCGATGACGAGCCGCTCCCCCGCCTCCGACGAGTAGTCCGACTCGGCGAACACCGTTCCGATGCCGCGCGCGAACGCCTCGACCTCGATGGAGGTCGCCCTGTCGCCCTCGTGCTCGAACTCCCGCGGACCGGTGACGTGCAGCACCGTGCGGTGGCCGAGCCGCGCCAGGTGCCCGACGATGAGCGCGGACTCGGCCGGCGGGTCGTAGACGAGCACGTGACCTGGCGCGATGTCGTCGCGGTTGCCGTGCATCACGTAGTCGAGGCCGAGCTGATCGAGGAGGGCCGGCCGCGGGTCGTTGACCCCGATGTCGAACAGCATCACGCCGTCGACCCTGCCCTGGGCGCTCCAGCGCCGGTAGGTCTCGAGGTCCTGGCCGACGCCGGTGCCGACCATCCGGAGCATGAGCGCCTGGTCGGTCTCCGCGAGCACGCTCTCGACGCCGGCGAGCAGGCTCATGTAGAACGGCTCCGTGCCGAGCAGGCTCGGGTCGCGGCGCAGCACGATGCCGATCGCGTCCGTGCGGGACCGCGACAGGGCGCGGGCGCTCGCGCTCGGGTGCCAGCCGAGGTCGGCCGCGAGGTCGAGCACCCTCCTGCGGGTCTCGTCGCTGACGCCCGGCTGGCCGTTGAGGGCGTAGGAGACCGACGCCTTGGAGAGCTTCAGCTGGGCCGCCAGCCCGGCGATCGTCACACGCGTCACGTCACCCTCCTTGTCGACTCAACGATACTCACAGGCGGTATGCGAACGTGCCGGCGAACACTCCCGGGCTCGCTACCCGAAAGTCCGCCCGGTGCTCGCCGGCACGACGCGCCAGTGGATGCGACCCGACAGTGTGCCGCATCCACCGGATGCCCAGAACTCTCCGCCCCGCAGCGGGAGTCCGGGTCTGGTCGGCGACGGGATGCGTTCAGGGGGGAATCTGCATCCCGCCGCCGAGTCTCACTGGGCGGCGGTGCCGCCGCCCAGAATCGTGTCGATCTCGTCCTGCGTGAGCGGAGCCCACGGGGACGCGTCCGGGTTGGCGCTGGCGGCCTCCGGGCTGTCGCCCTGGGTCCACCACTTGGCCTCGAACGGCACGCCGTCGAAGAGCACGCGGGCGCCCTTGTCGAACTGCGCGGTGCCCGTCCACTCCGGGTACGTGCCGGCCGGGACGGTGGGCTGCGGGATGGGCGTCTCGCCCGGCAGCACGGGGCCCACCAGCTCCCACGGCGTCTCCCACGCGTTCAGCACGGGGTCGTCCGGCATGTCGCCCTTCGTCCACCACTTGGCGACGTAGACGTTGTGGTGCCAGACCACCTTGGTGCCCTTGAGGTACGAGTGGGACGTGGTCCAGATCGCGTACGGCGAGGTGGCGGGGTCGTCCTTGGCGGCGGTCGAGACCGGCTCCGGCGTGGTGACGGCAGCCTCGCCGAGCGAGATGTGCCCGTCGAATCCCTTGGACAGCAGCCCGGCGAAGGTCTGCTTGCCCTGCTTCACGCCGCTGCACGCGTCCGAGACGACGGAGGTGTCCACGTAGTTCGACCCGCAGGTCTTGTCGCGGTTCGCCGACCACATCGACATCCGGCCGACGCCCGTGGAGACGGCCCACGCGTTGAACGACTTCGCGTCCGCGAGCGAGAAGACCTCCTTCTCGACGTCGTTCTGGCCGATCATCGGGGTGGCGCCGACTTTCGACCAGAGGCTCGGGTCCGACTGGTGCAGTTTGGCGCGGTCGTAGAGGATGCCGAGCTGGCGCTGGGTGGCGGTGACCGCATCCTGTGCGGCGTCGGACATCGACTGCTTGGCCTTCTTGGCGTCGCCGAAGTCCATCGTCATGGCGTTGACGCCCGCGATGTCGACCTTGGCCTTGAGCATGGCGGCGACCGCGTCCGTGCCCTGGCTGGTGAGCCCGGTCGGAGAGGCGGGCAGCGTCAGCCAGACGGCGAGGCTCTTGCCCTCCGCCCTGCGCTCCTTCTGCAGGGCGGCGATGGTGGATGCGCGGCGCGCGTTCGCGTCGGAGTCCGCCAGGCCGTCGCCCTCCAAGTCGAGGTCGATCGTGCCGATCTTGTAGCGGTCGATGACCGCGGCGTACGCGGCCTTCAGCTTGGTGGCGTCGGTGCAGGCGACAGCGAGCTCGTCGTTCAGCTGGCCGCCGAACGACACGGCGACGGTCCCGCCCTGCTGCTGCAGCCTGGCGATGCGGCGATCGAGATCGAGGGAGCCCCGAGCCTGGTCGAGCGTGTACGCGTTGCCCCACGACGGGGTGCATGCCGAGGAGGAGTCGGCCACGATGAACGAGAGGACGGCGTCCTTGTTCTTCGTGCTGCCGAGGTTCTCGAACGCGAACCGCGGAGTGGCGGTCACGTCGACGTACGACGCGAACCAGGGCTGCGCCTCCACGGCGGCCTTCGCACTCCACCACTGGAACCCGACGACACCGACGCTGACCACGACGGCGGCGACGAGCGCCGCGCCGACCACCCGGAGGGGCGAGAGGCGGCGGCCGCCGTCGGCGTGTCCGGCCGACGGGGACTGCGCGTCCGGAGCCTGCTCGGCAGGAGCCTGGGTCTTCGGCGTGTTCTTCCTCCCCATCAGGCGGCCTGCTTCTCGGTCTCGGCGGCCGGGAGGGCGATGCGCTCCACGTGCGGCAGGTCGCCGCCGGTGTGGCCGTGGTAGAGCACGGAGCGCCAGTCGATCACGTCGGCGGCGGGGGCCGTCGACGTCGCTGCCGTCTTGCGGTTCCGCTCCACGTACAGCGGCTTGGTGAGGCCGAGCCAGATGTCGACGATCGCGTTGCCGACACCGATGTAGCTGACGATCGCCCAGATGGCGAGGGTCGCGTTGAAGGCGGCGAACGCGGCGTTGCCCCAGTTCTGCGCGTTCACGTCACGCCACAGGGTGAAGGCCGAGAACGCGACGATCAGGAACGGCGTGATGACGTAGAGCAGCGGAGATGCCGTGCGGTTCTTGACCTTCGGGGTGCGGACGAACGGGATCTTCTTGCCGGTCAGCGACTGCTGGAGCGACTTGAGAACGCCGGCCAGGTTCACCGGGAGCAGGATCAGGTTGAACCCGTAGATGCGGAGAACGTCGGTGGCCTTGTATCCGGCGTAGCGCAGGTCGCTGGCCATCGCGATGAAGTACGGCAGTGCGGCGAGCAGCACGACGGGGCTGAGCAGGCGGCCGTCGTACGGGTACGCCAGCAGGAAGATCAGGCCGAAGCTGGCCCAGGCGATCGACGCCATGTAGTTCACGCGCAGCAGCAGCTCCGTGCGCGAGATGACCTCGCCGCGGCGCTTGCGCTCGCGCAGCTGACGCCACAGCTTCGGCAGGATGAGGAGTCCGCCGTTCGCCCAGCGGCGGCGCTGCACGATGAGCGAGCCGAAGTCGGGCGGGGTGGCGGAGTAGCTGAGGCGCTCCGGGTAGTTCACGAGCGTCCAGCCGTGGGTGCCGAGGTCGATGCTCGACTCGGTGTCCTCGATGACCGTGCGGTCCTGGACGTAGCGGCGCACCTCGAAGCCGCCGACGAACTCGGTCTCCACGATGTCCTCGATGGCGCGCTTGCGGATGACCGCGTTCGCACCCACCCAGAAGGTGGCGCCGTAGAAACTCATCCCCTGGTGCAGGATGTGCTGGATGTCGGTGGTCGCACCGGCGAGGCGCTCGATGCGCGTGCCTGCCCCACGGAAGGAGGAGTACGGCGTCTGCGTCACGGCGACGCGGGCGTTGTCCGGCTGCTGCAGCAGGTAGGTGAGACGGAGGCAGTACTCGCGGAGCAGGATCGAGTCCGCGTCGAGCGTGAGCAGGAAGTCGCTGTCCGGGATGACGATGTCACCCGGGCGGCGCGAGGACACCGGGGTCAGGATGGGGCCGTCCGGCGTCTCCTCGACGCGGTACGTTCCGCCCATCAGGCCGATGTACGCGTTGAGGTTCATCGCCTTGTTCGCCTCGTGGGACAGGGATGCCCACTGCTTGCGCTCGAACACGTCCAGCTCGGCGTCGAACGTCCAGGCCAGGCGGCGGTAGAGCTGCGCGACGCGCTCAGACGTCAGGGCCGCGCCCTCCTCGACGGCGGCTTCCACAGCCTGGGCGGTGAGCACCAGGTCGTCCCCGAGGGCGCGGAGCACCTGGTCGGCGAAGAACAGGTCGACGTGGTCTTCGACACCGTGGGCGTCCGCCTGGTCGTGCAGCCACTGCGCGGCCCAGGTGTAGTGCGCCGCCAGGTCGAGGGTGTCCGACTCGGAGGCGAACGCGCCGGTCTCGGTCAGCTCGTAGTGCAGCAGCGCGTCGCTGAAGCGGGTGCGCGGCTCGGCGAGCAGCGCCGCGATGTCCGTGCCGAGGGCGCGGGTGGCGTTGAGCCGCTCCGCGACGGCTGGATCCTTCGGGTTGGGGTTGTCGTCGAGCAGCAGCACGACGCGCATCGACGGGAACTCCTGCAGGGCGGCGGAGAGCAGCGTCATGCGCACGACCTCCGGCTCCTCGGCGTACGAGGGCACCAGGACCGTGATGGACGGCTGGTTCTCGGCGAAGTGCCTGTCCAGCTCGGCGCGGGGAACCCGCACGTGCTTCTGGAACCGCTGCAGCGCACCCTGGCGGGCGACCAGGTACATCAGAGCGGAGAAGGTCAGGAAGGTGACGACGATCAGGTAGCCGATCGCCTCCATCGTGAACCGGAAGTCCTGCGTGCCGAGCACGAGGAACTGGCGGATGATGGTGGTGACGACGTAGATGGCCCAGAAGAGCACGGTCGCGACGATGGCGACACGGCTCCAGGTGACCTTGCGGTCCGAGGGCTTCGGGTGGACGGTCGGGAGCGGCTCGGTGCGGCGCTCTGCGCCCCACTGGCGTTTCCGGGCAGGGGAATATGAACTTGTAGAACTCATGATCGGGTATGCGTCCTTGATTCTCAGAGAGCCCGCGCTTTCGGGTCGCGCGGTCGGGTAGCTCTCGTTGTCCACAATAGTGAGGACAAGCCGGGGTACAAACCCCCCGTTGTGGTGAGATTTCAGGCACGGGGCTACTGTTACGCCATGGACAGTGTCGCGGGTCGTCTGCGTTACGACCACGAACCGGTTGCCAGCGACCGGGATCAATACCAGCTCGGCAAGGATGCCAGAGCCCGCATCCCGCGGTCGACGCACGCCGAGTACACCCCGGATGCGCGGCGCGACCCCCTCGCGATCCTCGAGCAGCAGAACGCGAGCCGCCTGCCGAACCTGGTGCCGCTGCGCACCGCAAGGATGCTGCAGGATCCGTTCGCCTTCTACCGGGGAACCGCGGCACTGCAGGCCGCGGACCTGGCCGGCGGGGCAGCATCCGGAGCGAACGTGGTGGCCTGCGGCGACGCGCACATCGCCAACTTCGGCATCTTCGCTTCGCCGGAGCGCCGGATGGTGTTCGACCTCAACGACTTCGACGAGGCGACCATCGCGCCCTGGGAGTGGGACCTCAAGCGCCTAGTCACCAGCGTGGTCATCGCGGCGCGCGGCCGCGGGGCCACCGACGCCGCTGCGGAGGAGTCTGCACTGCGCTCCGCGATCGCGTATAGGGACGGGCTGCGGACCTCCCTCGGGCTCGACGTGACGCAGCGCTTCTTCGAGGCGGCGGTCATCCGGGGAGGGCGCCAGTACGGGAAGGAGACGCAGCGGCTGGTGAAGAAGGCCGTCGCCTCCGCCGAGAAGCGCACCTCCGCCCACGTCGTCTCACGCATCACCGAGCTGGCGGAGGACGGTTCCCGCCGGATCGTCGAGAACCCGCCGAGACTCACGCACGTCCCCGCGGAGATCGAGGACAGCGTCGGCGAAGTGCTCGCGCAGTACAGCCGCACCGTCTCCCCCGACATCGCGCTGCTGCTCGACCAGCACACCGTCACCGACATCGCGCGCCGCGTGGTCGGCGTCGGCAGCGTCGGAACGCGATGCTTCATCGTGGTGCTCACCGGGCCGCGCGGCGAACCGCTCGTGCTGCAGGTCAAGGAGGCGACCCAGTCGGTGCTGCACGAGTTCGGCGGTGTGCCGGAGTACGACGTGGCCGGGATCGACAGGGCGACCCTCGCCGCGCACCACGGCTACCGGGTCACGGCGAGCCAGCGCATCCTGCAGGCGGTCTCCGACCCGTTCCTCGGGTACGTCAATTTCGAGGGGTTCGGCTTCTACGTGCGTCAGTTCCGGGACAGGAACCTGTCGTTCGACATCCCGACCATGCCGGACGAGCCGTTCGACGACTACGTCCGCACCTGCGCGACGATCCTCTCCCGGGCGCACTCACGCAGCCCGAGCAGCGCGTTCGTCGCCGGGTACATCGGCAGCGGCGACGCGCTGCCGCGCGCGGTGACGGCCTGGTCGATGGCGTACGCCGACCAGTCGCTCGCCGACTTCGAGGCGCTCGGCGAAGCGGCCGCAGCCGGCCGCTTCGCCGTCAGCGACGTGCTTTAGCCTGACGCGGAGAAGCGGGGCGACACGCCGCCGGTTTGTCCGTTCGTGCGGAGAAACCGGCCAGATCGGCGCCGAACTCCGCTCGAACGGAGACGCGCTCAGCGCATCCGGGGACTCCGTTCAAGCGGAGGGATGCGCGAACGCCGCCGGTTTGTCCGTTGGAGCGGAGAAACCGGCGGCGTGTCGCGGCGGGGTTCCGCGTGAGCGGAGCGAGCGAGCGAGGCTAGCGCTTGCGCTTCTCGCGCACGCGCATGTTGAGCGTGATCGGCGTGCCCTCGAAACCGTAGATCTCGCGCAGGCGGCGGATGATGTATCGGCGGTAGCCGGGGTCGAGGAAGCCGGTGGTGAACACCACGAATGTCGGCGGACGGCTCGACGCCTGCGTGCCGAACAGGATGCGCGGCTGCTTCCCTCCGCGCACGGGGTGCGGGTGCGCCGCCGTGAGCTCGGCGAGGAAGGCGTTGAACTTGCCGGTCGGGATGCGGGTGTCCCACGACTCGAGCGCGAGCTCGAGGGCGGGGACCAGCTTCTCCAGGTGGCGTCCGGTGCGCGCGGAGATGTTGACGCGCGGCGCCCAGGAGACGTGGGCGAGGTCCTGCTCGATCTCGCGCTCCAGGTAGCGGCGGCGGTCGTCGTCGAGCAGATCCCACTTGTTGAACGCGAGCACCAGCGCGCGGCCGGACTCGAGCACGAGGTCGATGATCCGCACGTCCTGCTCGCTGATCGGCTCGGACACGTCGAGCACGACGACGGCGACCTCCGCCTTCTCCAGCGCGGTGGATGTGCGCAGCGAGGCGTAGAAGTCTGCACCCTGCTGCAGGTGCACGCGGCGGCGGATGCCGGCGGTGTCGACGAAGCGCCACACCTTGCCGGCGATCTCGACCTGCTCGTCCACCGGGTCGCGGGTGGTGCCCGCCAGCTCGTTGACGACGACGCGCTCTTCGCCTGCCGCCTTGTTGAGCAGCGACGACTTGCCGACGTTCGGGCGCCCGACGATCGCGACACGACGCGGACCGCCGACCTCCTGCTTGGCGACGGCGGAGACCTCGGGCAGCTTCTTCAGGATGTCGTCGAGCAGGTCGGCGACGCCGCGGCCGTGCAGCGCGGAGACCGGTCGGGGCTCGCCGAGGCCGAGCGACCACAGTTCGGTGGCGTGCGGCTCCTGGCGGAGGTCGTCGACCTTGTTGGCGGCGAGGAAGACGGGCTTCTTGGTCTTGCGCAGCATCCGGACGACGTGCTCGTCCGTCGCGGTCGCACCCACGTTCGCGTCGACCACGAACAGCACGGCGTCCGCGAGGTCGATCGCGACCTCGGCCTGGGCGGCGACGGAGGCGTCGATGCCCTTGGCGTCCGGCTCCCAGCCTCCGGTGTCCACGATGGTGAACCGGCGGCCGTTCCACTCCGCCTGGTACGAGACGCGGTCGCGGGTGACACCGGGGGTGTCCTCCACGACGGCCTCTCGACGGCCCAGGATGCGGTTGACCAGCGCCGACTTGCCCACGTTGGGGCGGCCGACGATGGCGAGCACGGGCAGAGCAGGCAGGTAGGTGATCGCATCGGGATCTTCGCTGGCGGTCTCGAGGATGTCGAGGTCGCCCTCGTCCAGCTCGTAGTCGTCCAGCCCGCTGCGGAGGGCGGCGGCGCGCTGCGTCGCCAGCTCCTCGTCGAGCCCGGAGAGACGCTCGACGAGGTCGTCGGCTCCCTGGGGCTCCTCAAGTTCTTTGTCAGACATGCGCGTCAGGCGCCTTTCCGGATTTCGGTCTGTACGACGTCGATGACCGCGGCCACGGTCTGCTCGAAGTCGAGATCGGTTGAATCGACGGTGGTCACACCGTCGGCGGCGTTCATGAAGTCGACGACCCGGGAGTCAGCCAGGTCGCGGCGGTGCAGCTGCTCACCGACATGGGCGGCGGAGTGGCCGACGAGTTCCGCGGAACGCCTGGCTATTCTAGCGGCTTCGCTGGCAGTCAGCAGGATGCGCACCGGAGCATCCGGGGCCACCACCGTCGTGATGTCCCTCCCCTCGACCACGATGCCCGGCTTGTCCGTGCCGCGCATGATGCGCCGGAACAGCTCGGTGAGGAACGTGCGCACCTCCGGAACGCGCGCGATGGCGCTGACGACGGCGGACACCTCCGGCTCCCGGATGGCGTCCGTCACGTCGTGGTCGCCGACGAACACGTGGTATGTGTCCGGGTCGGTGCCGATGCGGTAGTCGAAGTCGGGCAGCGCATCCACGACGGCTGCCGAGTCGGTGGGATCGAGCTTCCTCGCGACCACGAACCAGCTGAGCGCCCGGTATGCGGCCCCGGTGTCGAGGTAGGCGTATCCGAGCTCGCGCGCTGCCGCCTTGCTGACGCTCGACTTGCCGCTCCCCGCGGGGCCGTCGACGGCGACGACCGTCGGGGTCTGCTGCCTCTGCTGCTGTTCGGTCGCGCTCATCCGGCGATCCTCCATCCTCTGGCTGTCAGGTCGTCGATGGTGCGCTGCAGCACCTCGGGCAGCACGGCGATCTCCGCGAGCCCCACCTGCGCGCCGGGCGAGTGCTCGAGGCGCAGGTCTTCCAGGTTCACGCCGATCTCGCCCAGCTCGGTGAACAGCCGGCCGAGCTCGCCTGGGCGGTCGTCGACCATGACGACGATCGAGGTGTACCGCTTGTCCTGACCGTGCTTGCCCGGCAGGCGCGAGACGCCGACGTTGCCTCCCGCGATCTCCTCCGCGATGGTGCGCCTGGCCCCGGAGGCGTCGACGTCGCCGAGCGCAACGAGCATCCTGTCCAGGTCGTCGCGGTACGCGTGCAGGATCTCCACGATGGCCGGGGCGTTCGCTCCGAGGATCTGCACCCAGAGTTCCGGCTCGCTGCCCGCGATGCGGGTCACGTCGCGCAGTCCCTGACCGGCGAGGGCGAGAGCGGCGTCCGTCGATCCGGCGAGGCGCTTCGCCATCAGGCTCGCGACGATCTGCGGGGTGTGCGAGACCAGCGCGACGGCCGCGTCGTGCTCCGTCGTTCCCATCTCGACCGGCGTCGCACCGAGGTCGAGCAGCAGCGCCTCCACCAGGGAGACGGCGGACCTGTCGTTCTCCGGGCGGGCGCAGACCACCCACGGACGGCCGACGAACAGGTCGGCACGTGCAGACGACGGCCCTCCGCGCTCCCGTCCGGCCAGTGGATGCGAACCGACGTAACGGGACAGGTCGGCCCCGGTCGCCTCCAGCTCGGACAGCGGAGCGACCTTCACGCTCGCGACATCGGTGACAACCGCATCCGGATGCGCGGCGAGCTCGGCCAGCACCACGGACGCCACCAGGTCCGGCGGAACGGCCACGACGATCAGCGCCGGCTCTGCCGCGCCGTCGTCCGGACGCCCTGCTCCGTAGTCGGCGGCGAGCCGGAGGTGCGCCGGCGACGCGTCGGCAAGCAGCACGTCGACGCCGCGGGCGCGCAGCCCCAGCCCGACCGAGGCGCCGAGCAGCCCGGCGCCGACCACACGGACGGGTCCGGTGAGCCGGGAGGCGGTGTCGTTCACTTGGTGTCTTTCTGGCGGGAGATCGTCAGCAGCTGGCCGAGTTCCACCTTAGTCAGGTCGCGCATCTGGCCCACCCGGAGCGTGCCGAGGTGCAGAGGTCCGAACTGGCGCCTGACCAGCTCGATCACCGGGTGACCGACCTCGGCCATCATGCGCCGCACGATCCGGTTGCGGCCGGAGTGCAGGGTCAGCTCGACGAGGCTGTC
This sequence comes from Leifsonia sp. NCR5, assembly GCF_002105485.1. Classification (NCBI taxonomy): domain Bacteria; kingdom Bacillati; phylum Actinomycetota; class Actinomycetes; order Micrococcales; family Microbacteriaceae; genus Leifsonia; species Leifsonia sp. NCR5. Next base: position 100,742 of record NZ_NCSR01000014.1, on the reverse strand, counting down.
CTTCGCGGACGAGCTGCGTTCGAGCAGCCGCGCCTTGTCGGCGGCGATGGGGCCGTCCTCCAGCTCGACCCCGCGGGTGAGCGTCGCGATGGTCTGCGGGGTGACGACGCCGCGCACGCGCGCGATGTACGTCTTGGTCACGCCGAAGCTGGGGTGGGCGAGCACGTGCGCGAGCTCCCCGTCGTTCGTGAGGATGAGCAGGCCGGAGGTCTCGGCATCCAGGCGCCCGACGTTGAACAGGCGCTCGGGAAAGTCGGCGGTGAACCGGGACAGATCGGGGCGTCCCTGCTCGTCGCGCATGGAGCTGACGACGCCGACGGGCTTGTTCAGCATCACGTAGCGGCGCGAGGTGTCCAGCTGCACGGCGGAGCCGTCGACGGCGACCAGGTCGGTGAGCGGGTCGATCCTGCGGCCGAGCTCGGTGACGACGTCGCCGTTCACGGTGACCCTGCCGGCCGCGATCAGGTCTTCGGAGACCCGGCGGGATGCGACGCCCGCCGCGGCCATGACCTTCTGCAGCCGCTCCCCCTCCGGGCTGCCGTCCGCCTGCTGCGGGTGCGTCTTCTTGTCGTCGCTGTAGTCTCTAGCGTCTTTAGCGGACATCGCCGTCGAATCCATCCGTTCCGTCCGCCAGCAGCGGGGAGATCTTGGGAAGCTCGTCGATCGAGTTGATGCCGAGCTGGGTGAGCAGGAGCTCCGTGGTGCCGTAGTTGATGGCGCCGGTCTCGCTGTCGGTGAACATCTCCGTGATCAGCCCGCGACCGAGCAGCGTGCGGACGACCGAGTCGACGTTCACCGCCCGGATCGAGGCGATGGCACCGCGGCTGATCGGCTGCTTGTACGCGATCACGGCGAGCGTCTCCAGAGCGGCCTGGGACAGCTTGGTGGGGTTCTGGGCGAGCACGTAGTCGGCGACGACGGGGTCGAACTCCGGCCGCACGTAGATGCGCCATCCTCCCCCGACTTCGCGCAGCTCGAAGCCGCGGCGCGTTCCTCCGTCCGCTCCGTCGAAGTCGGCGACCAGCGCATCCACTGCTGCCCGGACGCGCTTGACGGGTGCGCCGACGGCGGTGGCGAGGGTGACGACGCTCATCGGCTCGTCGGCCACCATCAGGATCGCTTCGAGGGCGCGCTCGATGGCGACGCCCTCCGGCAGAGCCGGCCGTGCCTCGTCCTGGGTCGCCGTGTCCACGTCGTCAACCGTCATAGTCCGCTCCCAAATTCGACAGATTCTCCTCCGACCAGTGCTCCGCCGTCCAGCGGAGCGTCAGCTCACCGAGTGGTTCGAGCTGTTCGAACGCGATCGCCGCGTGACGATACAGTTCCAGCACCGCGAGGAACCTCGCGATCACGACCCCCTTGAGGTCGGCGCCGGCCACCAGCTGCCGGAAGGTCACGGTCTCGCCGGACCGCAGCATCCCGACCACGAGCGCCGCCTGCTCCCGGATGCTCACCAGCGGGGCGTGCAGGTGGTCGAGCCCGACCACCGGGATCTCCCTGGGCGTGAGCGCGAGCGTCGCGATGGCCGCGAAGTCCTCCGCGGTCAGCGTCCACACCAGCTCCGGTGTGCGCTGCCGGTACTTGTCCTCCAGGCGGACGCTGCGCGTGTGCCTGGTCGCCTCCGCCTCCATGCCGCTCTGGAACCACGCGGACGCCTCCTTGAACGCGCGGTACTGCAGCAGCCGCGCGAACAGCAGGTCGCGGGCCTCCAGCAGGGCGACGTCCTCCGCATCCACCAGCTCGCCCTGCGGGAGGAGGCCGGCCACCTTGAGGTCGAGCAGCGTCGCGGCGACGAGCAGGAACTCGCTCGCCTCGTCGAGGCTGTCCGCCGAGTCGAGCGCGCGCAGGTAGGCGATGAACTCGTCCGTCACGCGGCTCAGCGAGATCTCGGTGATGTCGAGCTCGTGCTTGGTGATGAGCGACAGCAGCAGATCGAACGGGCCCTCGAAGTCGCCGAGCGCGACACGGAACGTCGCCGGCTGCTGGGTCTCCTCGCCGGCAGGGCTAGGCGACGGCACCACGCGCGATCAGTTCCCTCGCGAGCTGGCGGTACGCCTCGGCCGCGGAGTGCTCCGGAGCGAACTGGGTGATCGGGGTGGCGGCCACGGACGCATCCGGGAACTTGACCGTGCGCGAGATGACCGTCTCGAGCACCCGGTCGCCGAATGCGTCGACCACGCGCTCCAGGACCTCGCGGGAGTGCAGCGTGCGGGAGTCGTACATGGTGGCCAGGATGCCGTCCAGCTCGATGGCCGGGTTGAGGCGCTCGCGCACCTTGTCGATCGTCTCGATCAGCAGGGCGACACCGCGCAGCGCGAAGTACTCGCACTCCAGCGGGATGAGCACCCCGTGTGCAGCGGTCAGCGCGTTCACCGTGAGGATGCCGAGCGACGGCTGGCAGTCGATCAGGATGACGTCGTAGTCGCCGCTCACCTTGCGCAGCACGCTGGCGAGGATCTGCTCGCGCGCGACCTCGTTGACGAGGTGCACCTCCGCAGCGGACAGGTCGATGTTGGCCGGGATGATGTCGAGCCCGGGGACGCCGGTCTTCTGGATCGCCTCCGCCGGGTCCTTCGAGCGTGAGAGCAGGAGGTCGTAGATGGTGGTGACGTCGTGGGTCTGCGCGCCGAGACCGGCGGACAGCGCACCCTGGGGGTCGAAGTCGATCGCGAGCACCCTGCGGCCGTACTCGGCCAGGGTCGCCCCCAGGTTGATGCTCGTCGTCGTCTTGCCGACGCCGCCCTTCTGGTTGCACAGGGCGATGATGCGCGCGGGTCCGTGACCCTTCAGCGCGGGAGGCACAGGGAACGGCCGCAGCGGGCGGCCGGTGGGTCCGAGCGGCACGGCGAGCGATGCGTCATCCATGCCCGGAAGCTGGGTTCTGACCTCGTCGTTGCGCGTCACCTGCGTGTTCCTCGTCCCTTTGTCGCTGACTTACGTCAGTTGCCCATCCTACCGACGCAACCCCCATCTCGCGGGGCGCACCGCCGCGCGGCGGCGGGGCCAGGGTCAGCGGGCGCGGGTCAGCGGGCGCGGGGGTGGGCCGAGGTGTAGACGTCGCGGAGGGTGTCAGCGGTGACGAGCGTGTAGATCTGCGTCGTCGCCACCGAGGAGTGGCCGAGAAGCTCCTGCACGACGCGCACGTCCGCCCCTCCGGCGAGCAGGTGGGTGGCGAACGAGTGGCGCAGCGTGTGCGGGGAGACCTCGACGCCGAGCTGCGCGCGCTCCGCGGCCGCCCGGATGATCAGCCAGGCGTTCTGGCGGGACAGCCTGGCCCCGCGCATCCCGAGGAAGAGGGCGGGCGTCGCCCTGCCCTTCAGCGAGAGGGTGGGGCGCGCGCGCACCAGGTAGGTGTCGATCGCCGCCCTGGCGTAGCTGCCGAGCGGCACGATGCGCTGCTTGCTGCCCTTGCCGGTGAGGCGAACGATGTCGTCGTCGATCACGTCATCCACGTTGAGGTTCACCGCCTCGCTGACGCGCGCGCCCGTCGCGTAGAGCAGTTCGAGCAGCGCCTTGTCCCTGAGCGAGGCGATGCTGTCGCCGTCCGTCGCGGCGAGCAGCGCGGAGACCTGGTCGACGCTGATCGCCTTCGGCAGACGGCTGGCCAGCTTCGGCGGCTTCACCTCGTGCGCCACGTCCCGATCGACGACACCCTCGTCGAGCAGGAAGCGGTGGAAGCCGCGGACCGTGGACAGCACCCTGGCGAGCGACGACGAGGTCAGCGGGGATTCGGCGCGTGAACCGAGGTGGAGCGTGAACGCGGAGATCATCGGCGTCGTGATCTCCGCCGGGGCTGTCACCTGCTGCTCGGCCAGCCACTGCGTGTACAGGCCGAGGTCGCGCCGGTACGCGGCGACGGTGTTCGCCGACAGCCCGCGCTCGATCGAGACGTGCCGCAGATACGAGTCGGCGGCCGCCTCGACGGTCATGCCTCGAGCTTCGGGTGCCGCAGCCACGGCAGGTCGGCCGCGCCCAGCTGCGACCAGCCGTTCTGCCGTCCGATGTGCGCGGCCAGCACGCCGATGGTCAGCGACGGGTTCTGGATGCGGCGGGCGAGCACAGCATCCACCGCCTCGTCGAGCGGCACCCAGCGCACCTCGATGTCCGCCTCCTCGTCGAAGCGGTCGAACGCCTCAGCGGTCGGCCGCAGCCCACGGGCGAGGTAGATCCTGATCGCCTCGTCGCTCCCGCCCGGGCTCGTGTAGAACTCGGAGAGCACGTTCCACTGGTCGGCCTGGAAGTCCGCTTCCTCTGCCAGCTCGCGCTTGGCGGCATCCAGCGGATGCTCGCCGCGCACGTCGAGCAGACCGGCCGGGATCTCCCAGTCGCGGTGCCGCACGGGGTGCCGGTACTGCTTGATGAGCAGCACCCGGCCGTCGTCGTCCAGGGCGAGGACGGCGACGGCACCCGTGTGGTCGACGAAGTCGCGGCCGATCTCGTCGCCGTTGTAGCGGAACGTCTCGTGCCGCACGTCCCACACCCGGCCGGAGAAGACCGTCTCCGAGGAGACGACCTCCGGCGAGAACGGGTCGTCCGTCAGCTCCGCCGTCATCAGGCGTCCGCGGCGACTTCGAACAGCATGCTGGCCTTCTGCCGTTCGAGAGCGGCGCCGACGAGCCCGCGGAACAGCGGGTGCGCACGGTTCGGGCGCGACCGCAGCTCGGGATGCGCCTGGGTGCCGACGTAGAACGGGTGCACGTCGCGCGGAAGCTCGACGTACTCGACCAGGTGGCCGTCCGGCGACGTTCCGGAGAACCACAGGCCGGCGTCCGCGATCTGCTCGCGGTAGTTGTTGTTCACCTCGTAGCGGTGGCGGTGACGCTCGGACGCCTCTGGCGCCCCATAGAGCTCGGAGACGATGGAGCCGTCGGCGAGGAGCGCCGGGTAGAGGCCGAGGCGCATGGTGCCGCCCAGGTCGCCGCCCGCGATGATCTCCACCTGCTCCGCCATCGTCGCGATGACGGGGAACTCGGTGTCCGGGTCGAACTCCGACGACGACGCTCCGCCGAGACCGGCCTCGTTGCGGGCGTACTCGATCACCATGCACTGCAGGCCGAGGCACAGGCCGAGGGCCGGGATGGCGTTCTCACGGGCGAACCGCAGCGCGCCGAGCTTGCCCTCGATGCCGCGCACGCCGAACCCGCCGGGCACGCAGATCGCATCCACGTCGCTCAGCTGAGCCGCCGCGCCCTCGGGGGTCTGGCACTCGTCGGAGGCGATCCACTTGAGGTGCACCTTGGTGTTGTGCGCGAAACCGCCTGCGCGCAGCGCCTCGGTGACCGAGAGGTACGCATCCGGGAGGTCGATGTATTTGCCGACCAGGCCGATGGTGACCTCGTGCTTGGGGTCGTGGACGGCGTCGAGCAGCTCGCTCCAGCCGTCCCAGTTGACCTCGTCGGCCTTGTCGAGGCCGAGCTGGTCGATGATGTACGCGTCGAGGCCCTGGTCGTGCAGCATCGTCGGGATGTCGTAGATGCTCGGCACGTCGACGGCGTTGACCACTGCGCTCTCGTCGACGTCGCACATCAGCGCGATCTTGCGCTTGTTCGACTCGGAGACCGGGCGGTCGCTGCGGAGGACCAGCGCATCCGGCTGGATGCCGATGGAGCGGAGGGCGGCGACGGAGTGCTGGGTCGGCTTGGTCTTCTGCTCGCCGGAGGCGTTCATGAACGGCACCAGGGAGACGTGCACGAAGAAGCAGTTCTTGCGGCCGAGCTCGTGACGCACCTGCCTGGCCGACTCGATGAACGGCTGGGACTCGATGTCGCCGACCGTTCCGCCGATCTCGGTGATGATGACGTCCGGAGCGGGCTCGCCGTCCGGCCCAGGCTGGGCCTGGAGGCGCATCCTGCGCTTGATCTCGTCGGTGATGTGCGGGATGACCTGCACCGTGTCGCCGAGGTATTCGCCCCGGCGCTCCTTGGCGATCACGTTGGAGTAGATCTGGCCCGTCGTCACGTTGGCCGACTGGCCGAGGTTGATGTCGAGGAACCGCTCGTAGTGCCCGATGTCGAGGTCGGTCTCCGCACCGTCGTCGGTGACGAACACCTCGCCGTGCTGGAACGGGTTCATCGTTCCAGGGTCGACGTTGAGGTACGGATCGAGTTTCTGCATCACGACGCGAAGGCCGCGAGCAGTGAGAAGGTTGCCGAGGCTAGCGGCCGTAAGACCCTTGCCCAACGAAGAAACGACACCACCCGTCACGAAAATGTGCTTGGTAATGCCGTTCGAAATGCCCGCGTCTGATTTATCCACCACGGGCTTTTATCCTATCACCCTGTTCGGGACGTTCCGTGCGCGCGACATCACCGCGACGCTCCCGCCATCTCCACCAGCTCGCGCGCGTGGGCGAGTCCGCTCTCGGAGTCGGGCAGACCGGAGAGCAGGCGAGCCATCTCAGCGATGCGCTCGTCGCCGCCCAGCTGCCGGACACTGGATGCGGTCACCGACCCGTCGCTGCCCTTCACCACGGTGAGGTGGTTGCCCGCGAACGCGGCCACCTGCGCGAGGTGCGTGACGACGATCACCTGGGAGGTCTCCGCCAGCTTCGCGAGCCTGCGGCCGATCTCGATGGCCGCCGCCCCGCCGACGCCCGCGTCGATCTCGTCGAAGATGAAGGTGGGCACAGGGTCCGTGCCGGCGATGACGACCTCGATGGCGAGCATCACGCGGGAGAGCTCGCCCCCGGATGCGCCCTTGCCGAGCGGCCGGGGCTCCGCGCCGGAGTGCGGCTGCAGCAGGATCGAGACCTGGTCGCGGCCGGCGGCGGTGAACTCGTCGCGCTGGATCACCTCGACCACCACGCGCGCGTCGGCCATCGCGAGGGCCGTCAGTTCGTCGGAGACGGCCGTGCTCAGTCGCTCAGCGGCCGACCGACGCTGGGCGCTGAGGCCGTCCGCGAGCTGCTCGGCGAGGGCGGCGTCCGCCTCGACCTCTGCCCGCAGCTCCTCGATCCTGTCGGAGTCCCCGTCGAGTTCGAGCAGGCGGCCGCTTCCGGTGTCGAGCGCCCCGATCACGTCGGCGAGCGTCGGACCGTACTTGCGCACGAGCGTCGCAAGCTCCGCGCGCCTGTCCTGCACGATCTCGAGTTCGCGCGCACCGTCGGTGTCCAGGGTCGCCAGGTAGGTCGACAGCTGCGCGGCGACATCGGAGATCAGGTAGTTGGCGTTCGCGACGGACTCGGCGACGGCGACGAGCGCGCTGTCGTGCTCGGAGACGCGTTCGAGGTGCCTCCTGGCGCTGTCGAGGAGACCGAGCGCATCAGCGCCCTCCGACTCCTCCGCAGAGAGCAGTTCGCGGGCGCTGGCCGCTGCCAGCCGCAGTTCTTCGAGGTTGGACAGCCGCTCTGCGCGCTCGGCCAGTTCGTCGTCCTCCCCCGGCTGCGGAGCGACGGCCTCGATCTCGGCCATCGCGATCCGCAGGTCTTCCGCCTCGCGGGCGCGCCGGTCCTGATCGGCCACCAGCTCGTCCAGCTCGGCGCGGTTGTCGCGCCAGCGGTGGAAGACCTGCGCGTACGCGTCGACGGCTGCCGCGAAGTCCGGACCGGCGAACCGATCGAGCGCCTCGCGCTGCGCGACGGCGGACCGCAGCCGGATCTGGTCGGACTGGCCGTGCACGACGACCAGCTGGCCGCCCAGCTCGGTGAGCACGCTCACCGGCGCGCTGCGGCCCCCGACGATCGCGCGCGAGCGCCCCTCGGACGAGACGGAGCGCGTGAGCACCAGCTCCGCTCCCCCTCCACCGACGGGGTCGACGTCTCCGCCTGCATCCCGCACACGCTCGACGACATCGCTCGACTCCGCGATGCGCCAGCGCCCTTCGACCCACGCCTGCGCGCTGCCGAGCCGCACGGCTCCCGTGTCCGCCCGCTCGCCGAGCAGCAGCCCGAGCGCGGAGACCACCATCGTCTTGCCTGCGCCCGTCTCGCCGGTGATCGCCGTGAAGCCCGGTCCGAGTGGAAGAGAGGCGTCGGCGATGACACCCAGGTCTTTGATCGAGATCTCCTCGATGCCTCCGCGGTTCTCAGTCACGGTCGGCCGGCCCCCTCCATCCCGTGACGGGAAGGTTGAACTTGTGCACCAGGCGGTCGGTGAACGGACCGGGATGCAGGCGGGCGAGACGCACAGGGATGGGCGACCTGCGCACGACGACGCGCGCTCCGGGCGGCAGATCGTATGCACGGCGGCCGTCGCACCAGAGGATGCCGGCCCCGCCCGTCCTGTCGAGCAGCTCCACGGCGAGCGAGGAGTCCGCGTCGACCACCAGCGGCCGTGCGAAGAGGGCGTGCGCGCTCAGCGGCACGAGCAGCAGGGCCGCGACGCCCGGCCACACCACAGGGCCGCCGGCGGAGAACGAGTATGCGGTGGACCCGGTCGGCGTCGACATCACGACGCCGTCGCAGCCGAAGCTCGACATCGGTCGTCCGTCGACCTCGATCACCACTTCGAGCATGCGCTCGCGGCTCGCCTTCTCGACGGTGGCCTCGTTGAGTGCCCAGCTCTCGTAGACGACCTCCTTGCCGAGCTTGACGCGTGCAGACAGCGTCATGCGCTCCTCGACCTCGTAGTCCTTGGCGAGACCGCGCGCGACGGCCAGCGCGAGGTCGTCCCGCTCGCTCTCGGCGAGGAACCCGACGTGGCCGAGGTTGATGCCGAGCAGCGGGGCCGAGCATCCACGGATCAGCTCGGCGGCGCGCAGGATGGTGCCGTCTCCACCCAGCACGATGACGAGCTCCAGCTCGTTCGGCTGCACGTCGACGCCGAGCACGGCCACGTCGTCGAAGCTCGGCCTGGCGGCGAGGACGTCACGCCGCTCGTCTTCGCTGAGCACGGGCACGACGCCCGCCTCGATCAGCTGGGAGCAGACCTGCACCCCTGCTTCGAGAGAATCTTGGCGACCGGTGTGCGCGACGACGAGGATGTACCTGGTGGGTGCATCCATTGGCGTCACGCTCCATTCTGGTGGTGGAATCCGGTCTTCCCATTCTGTCGGTTTTCGGCACGTCTGTGTGAGCGCGCGGCAGGTTGGGGAAAGCTCTCAGGGTGTGGACAACGTGTTCGCGCCGTGCCTGAGCGTCAGCGCGCGGTGACCGCCTGCACCTCGGCCAGCCACTCGGTGGGGTTGACCCCGGATGCGTTCAGCCAGACCAGGTATTCGCGGTTGCCCTGGCTGCCGGCGATCGGCGACGCGATGAAGCCCTTCGTGCCGAGGCCGAGGTCGTGCGCGGCCCAGAGCACGCTCGTCACCGCGTCGGAGCGGAGCGCCGCGTCGCGCACGATCCCCTCCTTGATGCCCGTGCGGCCCACCTCGAACTGCGGCTTCACCAGCAGCACGAAGTCGGCTCCGTCCGCCGCCGTCTCCGCGAGCGCAGGCAGCACCTGGGTCAGCGAGATGAACGACAGATCCCCGACCACGAGATCCGGACGCACCTCATCGCCGACCAGCCCGGCGAGCGTCCTCGCGGTGAGCGTCCGCACGTTCACGCCCTCGAACGACGCCAGCCGCTCGTCGCCCGCGATCAGCGGGGAGAGCTGCCCGTGGCCGACGTCCACGGCGATCACCCTGGCGGCTCCGCGCTCCAGCAGCACCTGGCTGAACCCGCCCGTGGATGCTCCCGCGTCGAGCGCGACGCGGCCCGCGACGTCGATGCCGAACGCATCCAGTGCACCGATCAGCTTGTGTGCGCCGCGGCTGACGTAGTGGTCGGCGCCGGCCACCTCGACCACCTGGTCGTCCCGCACCTTGTGCGACGCGCGGGTGACGGGCACGCCGTCCACCGTGACCAGTCCGTCGGCGATCACGGTGGCGGCGTGCGAGCGCGACCGTGCGAGTCCCCTGGCGGCGAGCGCGACGTCGAGACGGGAGTCAGCCATTGCGCTGCACGTCGCCGCCCTCGAGCTGGTCGCGCAGTTCGTCGTGCACCTGCGCGTACGCCTCCGCCCGCGCTGCGAGCGCCTGCTCTTCGATCACGGCGAGGCGGGAGACGAGCCCGTCTTCACCCCTGTCTGTCGCATCCATGGGTTCAACGGTACGCGACAGGGCGGTCGGCTACTCGACGAACAGGCCGGCGAGCGTCTTCTTGCCGCGGCGGAGCACGACGAGGTTGCCGGGGAGAACCAGGTCGCCGACCGGCACCTCTCCGTCGTCCACCTTCGTGTTGTTCACGTAGACGCCGCCCTGCGCGATGGCACGCCTGGCCTCGCCGAGGCTCGATGTGAGGCCGGTGTCGACCAGGGACTGGGTGACGGTCGCCGTGGGTGCCGTCGTGGTGTTCGGCAGCTCGCGCAGCGCTGCTTCCAGCGTCGACGCATCCAGTGCCGTCAGCTCGCCCTGGCCGAAGAGGGCCTGGGCGGCGGCGATCGCAGCCTCCGTCGCCTCTGTGCCGTGCACCAGGCTGGTCACCTCGAAGGCGAGCGTGCGCTGCGCCTCCCGCTTGAACGGCTCGTCGGCGACGGCCTGGGCGAGGCGCTCGATCTCGGCGCGGCTGAGGAAGGTGAACACCTTGAGGCGGTCGACAACATCCGCGTCGTCCGTGTTCAGCCAGAACTGGTACATGGCGTACGGGCTGGTGAGCGTCGCATCCAGCCAGATGGCGTTGCCCTCGCTCTTGCCGAACTTGGTGCCGTCGCTGTTCAGGATGAGCGGGGTGCCGATGGCGTGGACGGAGACGTGCTCGACGCGGCGGACCAGATCGGTGCCGCTGGTGAGGTTGCCCCACTGGTCGCTTCCGCCGGTCTGCAGCACGCAGCCGTATTCGCGGTACAGCTCCAGGTAGTCGAGACCCTGCAGGATCTGGTAGCTGAACTCGGTGTAGCTGATGCCCTCGTCGGAGTTGAGGCGCGCGGCGACGGCGTCCTTCTTGAGCATGGTGCCGACGCGGAAGTGCTTGCCGATGTCGCGGAGGAAGTCGATGGCGGACAGCGGCTCTGTCCAGTCGAGGTTGTTGACCAGCCGCACAGCGTTGTCGCCCTCCGCGCTGAGGAAGCGCGAGACCTGCCCCTGCAGGTAGCCGACCCACTCGGAGACCGTCTCCTTGGTGTTCAGCGTGCGCTCCGCGCTCGGGCGGGGGTCGCCGATCAGGCCGGTGGAGCCGCCGACCAGGCCGAGCGGCTTGTGGCCGGCCAGCTGCAGCCTGCGCATGGTGAGGAGCTGCACCAGGTTGCCGAGGTGCAGGCTGGCCGCTGTCGGGTCGAAGCCGCAGTAATAGGTGACCGGCTCGCCGGCGAGGAGCTGTTTGAGCGCTGCTTCATCCGTGGACACCTGGATGAGCCCGCGCCACACCAGCTCATCCCAGACGTCGTCGAAGGACGGATCGTTGGTCTGTGCGTTGAGCGTTTCGGAGTCGGACACGCACTCAGATTATCAGCGGGGCCTCCGCGAGATTGCCGCGGGCGATCAGGGCTGTGGGCCTGATCCGGGTTGAATCAGGTCTGTGGGCCTGATATTGTCAGCATCAGGTTCACAGCCCTGATGGAAGGAGTGCACCGTGTACGTCATCACCGCAGATCAGGTCGACAGCAGGAACAGGCCGGACATCGTCGCCTCCGCCCTGGACGACCTCAACGGGCGCTACGCCGACCGGCTCGAACTCCCCGTCGACCGCAACGCGGGAGACGAGCTCCAGGCGCTCACCGCGTCGGCGGACGCGGCCGTCGACCTCGTGCTCGACCTCACCAGGCGGGGCGCCTGGAGCGTCGGCCTGGGCATCGGAGCCGTGCGCACCCCGCTCCCCGACGCTACCCGCAAAGCGGCAGGGGACGCGTTCGTCGCCGCGAGAGACGCCGTCACCAGGGCGAAGCGCGCCAGCACCCGCTTCGCAGCCGCGTCCGTCGCATCCGAAGCCTCCGGAGCCTCCGAGCAGGACGCAGCGGACGTCGAGGCCCTGATGAACCTCCTGCTCACCATCCGGGCGGAACGTTCCGACGCCGGCTGGGAGCTCTACGACCTGCTGGAGACCGGCCTCACCCAGGCGGAGGCCGGCGCCCGCCTCGGCATCACACCGCAGTCGGCCAACGACAGGGCGCGGGTGGCGAACCTCCGCGTCGAGCAGTCCGCCGTCCCCGCTCTGACTAGGCTGGTGGCGCGTGCCGACGAAGCCGGGCGCGACGCCGGGCGCAGAACGGAGAGAGCGTGACGACCATCCCATACCCCGCGATCCTCGCCGCTGCCGGCCCGATCGCCGCCTGGTCGTTCGCGCTGGTGCTCGCCATCGCAGCGCTCTGCTGCATGATCGCCACACTGCGGTCGCCGCGGCGTCCGCTGGTCTACGTCGCCTCCGGGCTGCTCGCCCTGGCGGTGGTGCTCGTGATCCTGCCCGGCCAGCACGCTCCCCTGCTCTTCCAGGTGCTCATCGGCATCGTGGCCATCGCGCTCAGCGTGGCGGGAGGCGGACCGGCCTCGCAGGTGGTGCTGGCCCTCGCATCCCGGTCCACCGTCGACGGCGTGCACGGCGGCATCGTCGTCCCCGACCGCGTCGACGGCCAGAACGGCACCCGCGAGGTGCTGCGCGGCGGAACGACGATCGGCTTCCTCGAACGCTTCGCGACGACCGGCGCGATCATGGCCGGCTTCCCGGAGGCCATCGCCGTGCTCGTTGCCATCAAGGGCGTCGGCCGCTTCACCGAGCTGGACGCGGCCGAGGCGCGCGAGCGGTTCATCATCGGCACGCTGACCAGCCTGGTCTGGGCGTGCGTGTGCGCCGCGCTGTTCCGGATCGCCGCCGGCTAGTCGTGCGCACGCTGCTCCCGCCGGATGCGCACACCTGCCCGGATGGGTGACCTCCGTCAGCAGATGGCACCTTGCTGCACCGCCTCAGTGAGCAGGGTGACGCCGCCGAGGAGCACCAGGTTGCTGGGTGTGATGACCCGTTGCACGTCGTTGACATTTTTCAGGACGCAGCCCTGGGCGGAGAGGACGAGTGGCGCCTTCTGTCGCCCTGCGACCACCGCACCCGCCAGGGCATCAGGGAAGTTCATGCCGGACGCGAGGTACATGCTGCCGCCCGTGGTGTGGTGGGCTTTAGCGATCAGCGTGGATGTGTTGAACCGGTCGGTGCCGGCGTAACGGACGACCGAGTATTTGGCCTTCAAGCCGGTCTCGATGCCCACTGAAACGACCGTTGCGCCTCCGGCGATGTAGGCGGTCTTCACGCCGATGCCGCTGAGGAACGCGGTCGTGGTCGCAGGAACAGCACCATATGTACCGGGGACGAGGACGACCGGAGCGCCGAGCTTCCCCGCCGCTGCGCCCGCAGAGAGCGCGTCGGGATAGTCGAGGCCGGTCGCGACGAACGCGGTAGTCGACGACGTCCAGCCGTACTTCCCGATCGCGACAGACGTATCGAACCGGTCAGCGCCGGAGATGCGCTGCACGGTGCCACCGGCCGTCACGAGTACCTTCAGCGCGGCCTCGACAGCGCTCGGGATGACCGTAGCGCCGCCAACAATGACGATCTTCGATGGCTTCAGCCGTTTGATCTCCGTCGTCGTCGCGGCGGGCAGACCGCTGGGATGGGCGAGCAGGAGTGGGCCGCCGAGCTTCGCCGCGAGCGGCGCTGCGGCGAGCGCGTCGGGGAAGTCGGTGCCGGTCGCGACGACCAGGGTGGACACCTTCGCCGGATCGGCGAATCCGTGCCGGGAGATCGTGGCGGCGGTCTCGTACCGGTCACCACCGGACAGGCGGGTGATCGGGGTGCGGGTGCGGTAGTTCGCGATCACGGGCGCCATCAGGTTGAAGCTGCGCGCGGCATCCGCCGCGGGGGTGCCGGACGGGATGGTGGGATGGCCGATGAACTTCACGTTCGGGTTCGAATATTGAAGCTTCTGGGCACAGTCGTTTTTCGGGCAGTCGTAGGCCATGATGTCTCGCGCCTTGCCAGCGACCTGGTGTCCATAGCTGAAGGCGTATGGCACATCTTCTTTTTTCGTGTTCGCGATGTTGTGGTTGCTGCCGAAGTTGTGGCCGAGTTCGTGCGCCAGGGCGTTGCCATCCAAGCAGCTCTCCGGCGTGACGCTGAACGCGTAGTCCGGGACACCCCCGGCGAACGGGATGTAACCCCTCCCGCACTCGCCACGCGTCACCTGAGGAACGATGAGAGCAACGAGGTCCGCCCCAATCGCATCTCGCTGGTTGTGCAATTGACCGAGCCCGTTGGAGCCCTGCTGCAGACGCCGAATATCGGCCAGCAACCCTTCTGCCGACTGCGCGTAGGCGACGGGCGCGATAGACATGAGATTCACACGCATGTTCACACCCGAGGTAGCGAGCGCTGCATTCGTTTCCGTGATGCGCTGGGTGATTTTTGCCGTCACAGCGGCACCGAGCGAGCTCGAATATCCAACGAGCAGATCAATCGTCGTGAGGGTGGCCGCCGCCCGGCCGGGAGGAGCCATCTCAGCGGGATCGGGTGCTGTGACCGCCCCCGGCGCAATGACGGCGTCGTCGACTTCGGCAGTACCTTCCTGGGCCTCCCCAATTTCATGGAGGACAGCGATTCCGCGGGAGGGCTGGTCAATCTCCACCCGCGATTCGGTGCCGCGGTCGATCCCGCCAGAGAGCGCGTAGCGCCCCGAGTCGTCGGGAATGAACGTGAACGCCGCGGTTGCACCGTAGCCCTCGCCCTCTCGCCTACTGCCGATCACTTCGACGGTTGGCATCGGATCGACGCCGTCGGCATCCAGAGAAACCGCAACCTCGGACACGTCGATCATCAGCCGCTCCCCACCGAAGAGAGTCAGCGAGAGGTCTCCGTTCTTGGGAACGATCAGGCGTTCCCCCGTCTGGGCGAGCGCGAGGGACTGAGGCGACACCACGGCCCGCACAGCGGTGTCCGCATCCAGCACAACGGCCCGGCTCCGCGTCGTGCCCGATGGCGCCTCTTCGGCAACATTCCGACCAAGCCGGGCGTCCGCGGCGAACCACTCGCCAGCGCCATCCCGTGGCGCGGCGGACGCGACGGTCGCCGGGACCGTGATGAACCCGGCGAAGAGGATCGCGGCGACCGAAAGCGCCGCCCTGGATGTGGTGATGACTTTCATGGGACTCCGTGTCTGGGACCGTTACCGTGGGTAAGCTTGCCACATGCACAACGCCACTATAAAACATATAGGTTATGGAAATAACATGTCGCGCAGGCCGCGAAGGCTTCTAGAACGAGTGGTCTGTTCTGCGTACGTCGGCCTCAGTACAGCCGCCATCGGCATTCTGACGATCACCGCGCCCGCGCTCGCCCTGGACGAACCCACTCCCACGCAGACAGCCGAAACCCCACTTTTGCCGCGGGAGGACTACGGAAGGGTCGCCACATTCACCGTTTCCCCGCAGCACGCGCTTCCCGGTGGGCTTGTTCGCGCCACGGGCACATGTACCCTCGCGGGCAGCCCGGCGACAGAGGTTATGTTCTTCCTTGCTCCGCTCGACAGAGACCTGGGCGAGATTGCGATCCGCGTGCCCCCGCCTGGCTCGGATGGCAGGTTCGACGCAGACGTGCGCATCCCCGACGATGTGCCGCCGGGACCGTACGACCTGGGAATGCTCTGCGCCCTCGACGACATGGTCTTCGGCGGAACCGCCGAGGATATTCGCTTCACCGTGCTGACCCCGGAGACGCCGACTCCCGACCCATCGCCGACGCCTACGGCACCGATCGTGCACGCCGACGACAGACCGGCAACCACGGGCGGCGCAACGGACGAACTCGCTGCCACCGGGGCATCCACCAGTACCGCCGCCATCGCCGCCACGGCCCTCGCCGCAGCGGGCCTCTCCGCCCTGCTCATGCACCGCCGACGCTCCCGCCGCAACTCCTAGTCGTGCGACTTCGGGTGCCGCTTGTACGCGGACACCGACGGTTCCCCCGGCAGCCAGTACCGCCACGGGAACGCCGCTCCCCCGCCTGCCCCTGACACTCCGGTGCGCGGGCCCGTCTCGTGCGGCAGCGGGATGCGCGGCAGCAGCAGCGAGAACGGCGGCGCGTACAGGTCGGCACCGTCGTCGGCGAGGGTGATCCCGGCGGCGACGACGAGCCGCGCAGGCCCGCGTCCCAGGTCGCGGCGCGCGACGACGCGCCCCGTCGGGCCGGAGCGCCGCAGCGTCGCCAGCTCTTCGCCCTCGACCACCTCTGCGCCGCGCAGCAGCACAGCCGAGGCCTCGCCAGGCGGCGAGCAGACGACGTTGGCGCAGACGTGCATCCCGTAGGTGAAGTACGCGTAGAGGTGCCCTGGCTCGCCGTACATGACGGCGTTGCGCTTGGTGCGGCCGCGGAAGGCGTGCGATCCCGGGTCGAGGCCGTCGCCGATGTACGCCTCGACCTCGGTGATGCGCAGGGAGACCGCGCCCTCCGGCGTCTCGTGCCGCAGCACGCCACCGAGGAGCCGAGGGGCGACGTCGAGCGACGACGCCAGGAAGAACTCGCGGTCGGGCAGGAAGAGCCCGTCCGCGAGCTCCCCCTGGCCGCCCGAGGTCATGTCCGCTCGCCGCTCAGAAGATCCGGCCGCCGGCCACGAGCGTGACGATCAGGCCGACGACGATCACCAGCACGGCGACCACGACGATCGCCGGGATGATCCACGGGTAGCGCGGAGACTTCTTGTCGGGACGATAGCCGCTCATCAGCCGAGATCCCGTCGTGCTGCGACGAACGCCGAGGTCAGCACGCGAACCCGCTCGGTGAGCGCGGCGAGCTGCTCTGCCACGCGCACGGGAGCGGTTCCTCCCACGTTGTCGCGGCTGGCGACGGAGCCGTCGATGGTCAGCACCTCGCGCACATCCGGGGTCAGCAGCGGCGACACCGAGGCGAGACCGGCGTCGTCGACGTCGCTCAGCTCCAGGCCGCGCTCCTCCGCGAACTTCACCAGGTTGCCGGTGATCTCGTGCGCATCCCGGAACGGGACGCGCCGCTTGACCAGCCACTCGGCCACATCGGTCGCGAGCGAGAAGCCCTGCGGCGCAAGCTCGGCCATCCTGTCGGTGTGGAAGCGGAGCGTCGCGACCATGCCGGTGAATGCGGGGAGCACCACCTCCAGGGTCGTCACAGAGTCGAACACCGGCTCCTTGTCCTCCTGCAGGTCGCGGTTGTACGCGAGCGGGAGGCCCTTGAGGGTGGTGAGCAGGCCCGTCAGGTTGCCGATCAGGCGCCCGGCCTTGCCGCGGGTGAGCTCCGCGATGTCCGGGTTCTTCTTCTGCGGCATGATCGACGACCCGGTCGAGTACGAGTCGTCGAGGGTGACGAAGCCGAACTCGCGCGTGTTCCAGAGGATGATCTCCTCGGCGAACCGCGACAGGTCCACGCCGATCTGGGCGCAGACGAACGCGAACTCCGCCACCACATCCCGGGCGGCGGTGCCGTCGATCGAGTTCTCCGAGCTGGCGGCGAAACCGAGGTCGCGCGCGACGAGCAGCGGGTCGAGCCCGAGCGTGGAGCCCGCGAGAGCTCCGGAGCCGTACGGCGAGACGTTCGCGCGCTTGTCCCAGTCGGCCAGGCGCTCCAGGTCGCGGACCAGCGGCCAGCAGTGCGCGAGCAGGTGGTGCGCGAGCAGCACCGGCTGCGCGTGCTGCAGGTGCGTGCGCCCCGGCAGGATGGCCGATGGATGCGCGTCCGCCTGAGCGGCGATGGCGTCGATCAGGGCGATCAGCCGCTCGGCGATGACACCGGCGTGGTCGCGCAGGTAGAGCCGCACCAGCGTCGCGATCTGGTCGTTGCGGCTGCGCCCGGCGCGCAGCTTGCCGCCGAGCTCCGTTCCCGCCCGCTCGATCAGGCCGCGTTCGAGCGCGGAGTGCACGTCCTCGTCCGTCTCGAGCGCCGCGAACGCGCCGGAGGCGACGTCGGCGTCGAGGCGGTCGAGTGCCGCGAGCATCCCGTCCAGTTCCTCGGGCGCGAGGTAGCCGGCTGCCGCGAGGGCGCGGGCGTGCGCCCGGGATCCCGCGATGTCGTACGCGGCGAGCTGCCAGTCGAACTGGGTGGACTTGCTGAGCGCTGCCAGCTCCGGAGACGGCCCGCCGGCGAAGCGGCCGCCCCAGAGGGCGCCCGCCTCGCCGGCGCGATTGCCCGCGGCCGGCTGATCGTTCTGATCAGACACCGTGCTCCTTACTGGGCCTGGTCACGACGAGCCGAGATCTTGCTCGGCAGCGACCACAGCTCGATGAAGCCCTTGGCGAGCGACTGGTCGAACGTGTCGCCGGTGTCGTACGTGGCGAGGTTGAAGTCGTACAGGCTGGTGTCGCTGCGGCGGCCGGTGACGACCGCGGAGCCTGCGTGCAGCTTCAGGCGGATGTCGCCGTTGACGTACTTCTGCGTCTCGTCGATGAACACGTCCAGGGCGCGCTTCAGACCGGAGAACCAGAGGCCGTCGTAGACGAGCTCCGACCACTTGGCCTCGACGGTCCGCTTGTAGCGGGCGACGTCGCGCTCGACGGTCATGTTCTCGAGCTCCTCGTGGGCGGCGATCAGCGCGATGCCGGCCGGCGACTCGTAGACCTCGCGGCTCTTGATGCCGACGAGGCGGTCCTCGACGATGTCGATGCGGCCAACGCCCTGACCACCGGCGACGGTGTTCATCAGCTGGACGGCCTCCAGCGGGGTGACCGGCTTGCCGTCGATGGCCACGGGGATGCCCTCGCGGAACGAGATGACGACCTCCACGGGGTCGCGGGTCACGGCCGGGTCCTGCGTGTAGGTGTACAGGTCTTCGATCGGGGCGTTCCACGGGTCTTCGAGGAAGCCGGTCTCGACGGCGCGGCCCCACACGTTCTGGTCGATGGAGTACGGCGACTTCTTCGACTGCTCGATCGGGAGGTTGTGCTCGGCCGCGTAGACGATGGCCTTGTCGCGGGTGAGCGCGAAGTCGCGGACGGGGGCCAGCGAGGTCAGCTCGGGGGCGAGCGCTGCGACGGCGGCCTCGAACCGCACCTGGTCGTTGCCCTTGCCCGTGCATCCGTGGGCCACGCTGTCCGCACCGAGTGCCTTCGCAGTCTGCGCGAGGTGCTTGGCGATCACCGGGCGGCTGAGCGCGGAGACCAGCGGGTAGCGCTTCTGGTACAGGGCGTTGGCCTTGAGCGCCGGCATGATGTAGTCGTCGGCGAACTCGTCCTTCGCATCCACGACCACGGACTCGACCGCGCCGCAGTCGAGCGCGCGCTGACGGATGGCCTCCATGTCCTCTCCGCCCTGTCCGACGTCGACCGCCAGGGCCACGACCTCTTTACCGGTCGCGTCCTTCAGCCAGCCGATGCCGACCGAGGTGTCGAGACCGCCCGAGTACGCGAGAACAACACGTTCCGCCATGATTCTCCTTCAGTTCTGTTTCGTAAAGATTCTAGGGAGTGCCGCTATGCGGCGTTCTTCGCGAGCAGCCAGACCAGCAGGGCCTTCTGGGCGTGCAGGCGGTTCTCCGCCTCGTCCCAGATAACCGACTGGGGGCCGTCGATGACGTCGGCCGTGACCTCGTAGCCACGGTCGGCGGGAAGACAGTGCATGAACAGCGCATCCGGCTGGGCGAGCGCCATCAGGTCGGAGTCGACGCGGTAGCCGCCGAAGACAGCGATGCGCTCCGCCTTCTCGTCCTCCTTGCCCATCGACACCCAGGTGTCCGTGATCATCACGTCCGAGCCGGCAGCCGCCTCGCGCGGGTCGGCGAACAGGGTGACGGACCCTCCGGTCTGCTCCGCGATGGCCTCCGCGTCGGCGACGACCGCTGCGCTCGGGGCGTAGTCGGCCGGGGAGGCGACGCGCACGTGCATCCCGGCCGTGACGCCGCCGAGCAGGTAGGACTGGCCCATGTTGCTCGCGCCGTCGCCGAAGAAGGTGAGGGTGAGCCCCGCGAGCGATCCACGCTTCTCCCTGATCGTCAGGAGGTCGGCGAGGATCTGGCACGGGTGGAAATCGTCGGAGAGGGCGTTGACGACGGGAACCGTCGTTCCCTTCGCCATCTCCTCCAGGCCGGACTGCGCGTATGTGCGCCAGACGATCGCGGACACCATGCGCTCCAGCACGCGAGCCGTATCGGACGGCGTCTCCTTTCCGCCGAGCTGACTGTTGGCCGTCGAGATGATCAGCGGGCTGCCGCCGAGGTCGGCGATGCCGACGGCGAACGAGACGCGCGTACGGGTCGACGACTTGTCGAAGATCACGGCGACCGTCTGCGGACCGGCGAGCGGCTTGGTGCCGAAGCGGTCCTGCTTCAGCTGCACGGCGAGATCCAGGATCTCGGCCTGCTCGGAGGGGCTGATGTCGTCGTCGCGCAGAAAATGCCTGGTCATGATTTCTTTCCGGTGGTGTGGATGGAGGCGAGGGCTCGGCCGAATCGCTCGCGGAACTCCGCCAGCTCGTCGTCGCCGACGATCAGCGGCGGGGCCAGCCGGATGCTCGACTCGTTGGGGGCGTTGATGATGAGCCCGTTGGCGAGCGCGGCATCGGAGAGCCGGTGCGCCTCCCCCTCTGTCAGGCCGATGCCGACGAGGAGGCCCTGGCCGCGCACGTCGCCGATCAGCGGGGAGTCGTAGCCGCGGATGATCGCCCGCAGCTCCTCTCCTCGGCGCTCGGCGTTGCCGACCAGGTCGGCGCGCTCGATCTCGCCGAGCACGGCGTTGCCCGCCGCGGTCGCGAGCGGGTTGCCGCCGAAGGTCGAGCCGTGCTGGCCCTGCGAGAACAGCTCGGACGCCCAGCCGAAGGTGACGAGCGCGCCGATCGGGACGCCGCCCGCGATGCCCTTGGCGACCGTCACAGCGTCCGGCAGGATGCCGGCGTGCTCGTAGGCGAACCAGCGTCCCGTGCGGCCGACACCGGTCTGGATCTCGTCGATGATGAGCAGCACCCCGTGCTGCTCTGTCAGCTCGCGCGCCCGCTTCAGGAAGCCGTCCGGCAGGTCGAGCACGCCGGCCTCGCCCTTGATCGGCTCGACGAACAGCGCGGCGACGCGGTCGTCGATGGCTGCTTCGAGCGCCTCGATCGTGGTGTCGATGTGCTCCACCCCGGCGGGCAGCGGCTCGAACGCCTCGCGCATCGGCGGCTTGCCGGTGAGCGCCAGCGACCCCATCGTGCGGCCGTGGAACGCGTTGTTCAGCGCGAGCACGCGGGTGCGGTGACCGGCTGACCTGTTGAGCCTGGCCAGCTTGAAGGCCGCCTCGTTCGCCTCAGCTCCCGAGTTGCAGAAGTACACGCGCCCGGCGTCGCCGGCCCCGGTGATCCTGGTGAGACGCTCGGCCAGTTCCAGCTGCGGCGGGGTGGCGAAGTAGTTGGAGACGTGCGCGAGCGTCGCGATCTGGCGGGAGACCGCATCCACCAGCACGGGATGCGCGTGGCCGAGCGAGTTGACCGCGATCCCCGCGAGGAAGTCGAGGTACTCGTCGCCGTCCACGTCCCAGACGCGGCAGCCCTCCCCGCGCGCCAGCATCAGCTTGGGCGTGGCGAGCGTGCGCATCATGGTGTGGCCGAAACGGTCGGTCCAGCCGGTCGTCGTGCTGGTGCTCACGATGGCACCACCTCCGTTCCGATCCCCGATTGGGTGAAGACTTCGAGCAGGATCGAGTGCGGGATGCGCCCGTCGATGATCGCGGCCTTCGCGACGCCGCCGTCGACGGCGTCGAGGCAGGCGGACATCTTCGGGATCATGCCGGACTCGAGCGTCGGCAGCAGTTCGCGCAGCTCGCCGGCGTCGATCTTGGACAGCAGCGAGTCGCGGTTCGGCCAGTCGCTGTACAGCCCGGCGACGTCGGTCAGGATGACGAGCTTCGCCGCCCCGAGGGCGACGGCGAGGGCCGCGGCCGCCGCGTCGGCGTTGACGTTGAGCGAGTGCCCTGGGTCGTCGATGTCCGGCGCGATCGAGGACACGACCGGGATGCGCCCGGCGTCCAGCTGCGCGTGCACGGCCTCCGGGTTCACGCCGATCACGTCGCCGACCAGCCCGAGGTCCACCTCGACGCCGTCGACGACGGTTCCGCGCTTGCGCCCCTGGAACAGCCCGGCGTCCTCACCGGAGATGCCGGCGGCGAGCGGACCGTGCTTGTTGATGTTGCTGACGAGGTCGCGGTTGATCTGGCCGGTGAGGACCATGCGCACCACATCCATCGCCTCCGGTGTCGTCACCCGGTACCCGCCGCGGAACTCGGACTCGATGCCGAGCCTGTCCAGCATCGCGGAGATCTGCGGGCCGCCACCGTGCACCACGACCGGCCGGATGCCCGCGTAGCGCAGGTAGACCATGTCCTCGGCGAACGCCTGCTGCAGCTCCTCGCTGACCATCGCGTTGCCACCGAACTTGACCACGATGATCTGGTCGTGGAACCGCTTCAGCCAGGGAAGCGACTCGATCAGCGTCTCGGCCTTGGCCGAGGCGCTCCTGCGCTCCTCCGCCTCCGAAGCGTCGGTCTCTGCTCTCGTGTCGAGCGTGCTGTCGTCTGTCATCTCAGCTCGCGTATGCACTGTTCTCGTGCACGTAGTCGTGCGTGAGATCGTTGGTCAGGATGGTCGCCGTCTCGCTCCCGGCGTGCAGATCGATCAGGATGTGCACGGCGCGCGGCGTCAGGTCGACCAGCTCGCGCGGCTGGTCCGGCTCCCCCGCCGTGCAGATCTGGATGCCATTGATCGCGACGTCGATGCCGTACGGGTCGAACACCGCGTCGGTCGTGCCGACCGCTGCGAGCACCCTGCCCCAGTTGGGATCGTTGCCGAAGATGGCCGCCTTGAACAGGTTGCTGCGGGAGACGGCGCGGCCGACGGTCACGGCGTCGTCCTCGCTCGCCGCGTTGACGACCTCGATGGCGATGTCGTGGGATGCGCCCTCCGCGTCGGCCTGCAGCTGCTCGGCGAGATCGCGGCACACCGCGGTGAGCGCCGCGGCGAACTCCGCCTCGTCCGCTGCGACGCCGCTCGCGCCGGAGCCGAGCAGGGCGACGGTGTCGTTGGTGGACATGCAGCCGTCGGAGTCGAGCCTGTCGAAGGTGACCCTGGTCGCGGCCCGGAGCGCCGCATCCAGCTGGGCGGAGTCGAGGACGGCGTCGGTGGTGATGACCACGAGCATGGTCGCGAGGCCGGGCGCGAGCATTCCCGCTCCCTTGGCCATGCCGCCGACCGTCCAGCCCGCCGGCGAGCGCTGCTCCGCCTGTTTGGGCTTCGTGTCCGTCGTCATGATCGCCTCGGCGGCGGCGAGTCCGGCATCCGCGCCGAGGCCCGTTCCCTCGGCGAGGGCTGCCGCGGCGTCTGTGACGCCCGCCGTGAGCTTGCCGAGGTCGAGCTGGTCGCCGATCAGGCCGGTCGAGCAGACGAGCACGTCTCCGGCGGAGACGCCGAGCCGTTCGCCGACCGCCTCAGCGGTGGCATGGGTGGTCTGGAAGCCCTGGGCACCGGTGTAGCAGTTGGCTCCGCCCGAGTTGAGGACGATGGCGGAGACCACGCCGTCCGCGATGACCTGCCTGCTCCAGATGACCGGGTTGGCCTGACACCTGTTGGTCGTGAACACTGTGGCCGCTGCGCTGAGCGGGCCGAGGTTCTGCACGATCGCGAGGTCGCGCGTGCCGCTGGCCTTGAGGCCGGCTGCGACCCCCGCCGCGGCGAATCCGGATGCTGCTGTGACGCTCACGGTGCCACTCCGTTCACGGTCAGGCCGGCGGTCTCGTCGAGACCGAGGGCGATATTGGCGGACTGGATGGCGGCGCCGGCCGTCCCCTTGTAGAGATTGTCGAGCGCGAGGACCGTGACGACGCGGCCCGCGGCCTCGTCGACGGCAACGGCGATCAGAGCGGTGTTCGCGCCGAGCACGTCGGCGGTGCGCGGCACCGTGCCGGCCGGGAGCACCTGCACGAACGTCTCGCCCGCATAGGCGGACTCCCACGCGCTCTGCACCTGCTCGGCCGTCACGCCCGGCTTCAGCCTCGCGGTGGAGGTGGCCAGGATGCCCCGCGACATCGGAACGAGCACCGGGGTGAACGAGACCGTGGGGTTGGCGGCCCCGGCCTTGCGGAGGTTCTGCTGAATCTCCGGGATGTGGCGGTGGGTCCCGCCGACCGCGTACGGATTGGCCGAGCCCAGGATCTCGCTGGCCAGGTACATCGTCTTGAGGCTCTTGCCTGCGCCGGACGGGCCGACGGCGAGGACGGCGACGATGTCCTCCTCCTCGATCAGCCCAGCGGCGATGCCGGGGGCGAGCGCGAGGGAGACGGCGCTGGCGTTGCACCCGGGTGCCGCGATGCGCTTGGCTCCGGCCAGCGCATCCCGCTGCTTGCCGTCGCCGACGGGCAGCTCGGGCACACCGTACGCCCAGGAGCCGAAGTACTCGCCGCCGTAGAACGCGGCCCACGACTCCGGGCTCTCCAGCCGGTGGTCGGCGCCGCAGTCGACGACGAGCGTCTCCTCCGGCAGCAGCGCCGCGATCTCGCCGGACTTGCCGTGCGGAAGGGCCAGGAAGACCACGTCGTGACCGGAGAGGTTCTCCACGGTCGACTCGACCAGGGTCAGGTGGCTGAGGGAACGGAGGTGGGGCTGGTGCGAGACGAGCGGCTGCCCGGCGTTCTGATGCGCCGTGACGGTGCGGACCTCGAAGTCTGGATGACCGGCGAGGATCCGCAGGAGCTCTCCGCCCGCGTAACCGGATGCTCCGGCGACGGCTACCGAGAAAGTCATGCTTCTACCTTATTGAGTGGACGACAGGGGGCCTCGACGAAGGCGGCACCCACGAGTCCCTCGGAAAGGGTCGCGCCAGCGCCGCCTAGATTCGGCGGTCGCGCAGGCGTCGGCGCATGGCGCGGGCGGCGGAAGCCGAGCGCGTGTCCTCGATGCACCGAACGAAAAGCATGCGCCAACCCTATCGTCACTCCCCACCCCCGCACCAAATCGGGCGCCGAACGCGCGAGAGCGCGGCCCCGGCAGACGGGGCCGCGCTCTCGCACCGTGGATGGTCGATCAGTCGCGGATGTGCGCTCCGAACAGCTCCTCGGCGCGCGCCGCTCCCGCGAGCTTGGCCTCGCTGGCCTCCGCCGCGGTAAGCGTGCGGTCGTCCGCGCGGAACCGCAGCGCGAACGTCAGGCTCTTGTGCCCGGCGGGCAGGCCGTGGCCGCGGTAGTCGTCCACCAACCGGATGTGCTCCAGCAGCGCCCCTGCACCCTCCTGCACCGCACGCTTGACGTCGCCGGCCGGAACCTCCTGGCGCACGACGAGCGAGAGATCCTGGGTGGCGGCGGGGAAACCGGAGATCGTCCCGGCTACGACGTCGGCGGGCGCGACCGCGATCAGCGCATCCAGGTCGAGCTCGAACACCGCGACGACGCGCGGCAGGTCGAGCTCCTCCGCCAGCGCCGGCAGCAGTTCGCCCGCGTAGCCGACGGGCACCTCGACGCCGTCTGCTCCCCGGGCGATCAGCTGCGCCGTGCGGCCGGGGTGCATCGCCTGGTGCGTGCTCTGCACGGGGTCCACCTCGATGCCGAGCGCCGCTGCGGTCTGCGCCACCATCGTGAGCGCGTCGGCGACACCGGCGGCGATCGCCTCCTGACCTGGCTGCTTCTGCACGGGATGCCCGAGCACCAGCCCGGCGAGGTGCCTCGGCTGCGCCGGGATGCCGGCGTTGAGCCCGGCGAGCACGTCGTCGGACGGCAGAGCAGCGCCGAGCGGGAGCGTCTCGCTCCCGAGGCCGTCGCCGGACGGACGGAAGACGGTGCCCAGCTCGTAGATGCTCAGGTCGACCAGGCCGCGGGCGAGGTTGCGCTTGGCCGCGTCGACCAGGCCGGGGAGCAGGGCCGTTCGCAGGTACGGCGCCGTCGCGTCCAGGGCGTTCGCCAGCTTGACGGCAGGGACGCCGCCCGCCTCCGGCGAGCCGAAGAGGTCGTTCGCCTTCTCGCTCACGAACGGGAACGCCAGGATCTCGGTGGCGCCGTTGTCCGCGAGGGTCTGCGCGACCGCGCGGCGCAGCTTCTGCTCGCGGGTGAGGCCTCGGCCGGGAGGCGCGACGGGCAGCTCCGACGGGATGCGGTCGTAGCCGACGATGCGCGCCACCTCCTCCGCGAGGTCGGACTTGTCGCGCAGGTCCGGACGCCAGGTCGGAGGGACGACCAGGAGGTCGCCGTCGGACTCGGAGACGGCTCCGCCGATCTCGGCGAGCGCGCCGCGCACCTCGTCGTCGGTGAACTCGACGCCGATGAGGGAGGCGATGTACGTGCGGGGAAGGCGGATCGCCTCCGGAGCCTCCGCGGCATCCAGCACGGAGCCGAGCGCGTCGGCGTGGCCGCCGGCGAGCTGTTCGAGCAGCTGAACGACGCGTCCGGCGGCAGCGACGGCGACGCGCGGGTCGACGCCGCGCTCGAAGCGCTTGGACGCCTCGCTCGGCAGCTTGTGCCTGCGGGCGGTGCGCGCGATCGACACCGGGTCGAAGTTGGCGGCCTCGATCAGGACGTTCGAGGTCTCTGCGCCGATCTCGGTGGATGCGCCGCCCATCACGCCGGCGAGGCCGATGGGACCGGAGTCGTCCGTGATGACGAGGTCTTCCGCATCCAGCGTCCTGGTCTGGTCGTCCAGGGTCACCAGGGTCTCCCCCTGGTGCGCCCTGCGCACGACGATGCCTCCGTGCAGCTTGTCCAGGTCGTAGCCGTGGATGGGCTGGCCGAGCTCGAGCATCACGTAGTTGGTGATGTCGACCACGAGAGAGATGGAGCGGATGCCGGCGAGCTTGAGCCTGGCGATCATCCACGCGGGCGTCGGGCGGGAGCCGTCGACGTCGCGGACGACGCGGGTGACGAACACGGTCGCTCCCGAGCGGCCGCGGATCGGGGCCCTGTCGTCGATCGCGACGCTGAAGCCGTGCGCGTGCGCACCGGCCGGCAGGATGCCCGCCGCGTCGGCGGGGTCGCGGAACGCCGCACCGGTGGCGTGCGAGTACTCGCGGGCGATGCCGCGGATCGAGAACGCGTATCCGCGGTCGGGGGTCACGTTGACCTCGACGGCGGTGTCGTCCAGGCCGAGCAGGGCGATCGCGTCCGCTCCCACCTCCGGGTCGAGCCCCAGGGTGGAGAGGCGCAGGATGCCGTCGTGCTCGTCGCCGAGGCCCAGCTCGCGGGCGGAGGCGATCATGCCGTCGGAGACATGGCCGTATGTCTTGCGGGCGGCGATCGGGAACGGTCCGGGCAGGACGGAGCCCGGCAGGGTCACCACGACCTTGTCGCCGGGGAAGAAGTTGCGGGCACCGCAGACGATGCCGTGCACGGCGTCTCCGCCGTCCGCGGCCTTCTCACCCTCCGGCGCGACGCGCACCTGGCACCACCGGATGGTCTTGCCGTTGCTCTGCGGCTCCTCGACGAAGTCGAGCACCTCGCCGACCACGACAGGTCCGGAGATCTCGAACGAGTGGATCTCCTCCTCTTCGAGACCGACGGAGACGAGGGCCGCGTGGACCTCCTCGGGGGTCGTACCCGGCTCGAGGTCGACGTACTCGCCGAGCCAACTCAGGGGGACGCGCATCAGACCACCATTCCGAACTGCTGAGAGAACCGGACATCGCCCTCGGCCATGTCACGCATGTCTTTGACGTCGTTGCGGAACATCAGCGCCCGCTCGACGCCCATCCCGAACGCGAAGCCCGAGTACACCTCTGGATCGATCCCCGCCGAGCGGAGCACGTTGGGGTTGACCATGCCGCAGCCGCCCCACTCGATCCAGCGCGCCCCGCCCTTGAAGGTGGGGTGCCAGAGGTCGAGCTCGGCGCTCGGCTCGGTGAACGGGAAGTAGTTGGGGCGCAGCCGCACCTTCGCCTCGTCGCCGAACAGCGTCTTGACGAAGTGGTCGAGGGTGCCGCGCAGGTGCGCCATCGTGAGGCCCTTGTCGACCGCGATGCCCTCTGTCTGGTGGAACACCGGAAGGTGGGTCGCGTCGAACTCGTCCGTGCGGAACACCCGGCCGGGCGCGATCCGGTACACCGGCAGCTCGTTGCCCAGCAGGGCGCGCAGCTGCACCGGAGACGTGTGGGTGCGCATCACGAGGTGCGCGTTCGTCGGCTCGACGAAGAAGGTGTCCTGCATCGCACGCGCCGGGTGGTCCTCATCGAAGTTGAGGGCGTCGAAGTTGTACCACTCGCTCTCCAGCTCCGGGCCTTCCGCGACCTCCCAGCCCATGCCGACGAAGACGTCGGCGATGCGCTCCTGCAGCAGCGAGAGCGGGTGACGGGCGCCCGGGGTCCAGCGCGAAGGGAGGGCGGTGACGTCGAGCGCCTCCGCTGCGAGACGAGCCTCGTTCTCCTCGCGCTCGATCTGGGCCTCCTTGGCCGCGAACGCCTGGTTGACGGTTCCCCTCGCCTGGCCGACCAGTTTGCCGGCGGAGGCCTTCTGGTCGTTGGGCACGGAGCGGATGGCGGCGTTCAGGCGCGCGAGCGGCGAGCCCTCGGCCGTGTGCTCTGCGCGCACGACCTTGAGTGCAGCCGAGTCGGCCGCGGCGTCGATCGCCGCGATGGCCGACGCGACCGCCGCCTCGACGGCGGCTTCGGAGATTTCGGAGGATTCAGACACGAGACCCAAGTTTAGTGGGCAGCGCTAGCCGGCACTCCCCTGGTGCGCACCGAGCCCGACCGCCGGCAGCAGCACGCCGTCGATCAGCGAGATGAGGAACTCCCTGTCCACCGGCTTGTGCAGGATGAGGGTGCGGTACGAGGCCATCGACGGCGTCACGAGCGCGAGCGTCTCGATGTCGCAGTCCGCGGAGATCTCCCCGCGCTCGATCGCCCTGCGCATGAAGAACCGGTTGACGGATGCGCGGGGCTCGACGATCGCCGCGTTGACCGCCTCCGCCAGGTCGGGGTCCTGCGCGAGCATCGAGATGAGCCCGGCCATCACGCGCAGCTTCCTCTCCGCGTCTTCGAGGCTGTGCGGCTTGATCATCGCGATCATGTCGCCGCGGAGCGTCCCGGTGTCCGGCAGCGCACCCTGGTCGACGTCGATCTTCTTCATGCACGCGACGGCCTCGATGACCAGTTCGGCCTTGGAGCTCCAGCGGCGGTAGACCGTGGCCTTCCCCGCCTTGGCGCGGGAGGCGACCATGTCCATCGTCATGCGTTCGTACCCGGTCTCGGCCAGGACGTCGAGAGCGGCGGCGAGGATTTCGGGGTCGCGCGTGTGGTCGCGTTTGCGACCCAGCTTCGCGGGCGCCGTCCGCGTTTCGTCAACGGTGTCGAGCTGCGTCATTGCGGCTTCCTTCGTGTTGTGGCTGTCCATCCAGACCATTGTAAGGTTAATTTTAGAACTTGGTAGATCCGGAACTGCTTAGTTTCGTATATAGTGACCTCCATGTCGCAGAATCCCCCTCCCGTTTCGACCCGCCGCTGGTGGACGCTCGTCACCGTCGCCCTCGCGCAGCTCATGGTCGTCCTCGACTCCACGGTCGTGAACATCGCCCTCCCGTCGGCACAGGCCGACCTCGGTTTCAGCAACGCCGACCGCCAGTGGATCGTCACCGCATACTCCCTCGCCTTCGGCAGCCTGCTGCTGTTCGGCGGAAGGCTCTCCGACCTCATCGGCCGCAAACGCGCCTTCATCATCGGCCTCATCGGCTTCGCGGGGGCATCCGCCCTCGGCGGGGCTGCCGGCAGCTTCGGGATGCTCGTGGGCGCCAGGGCACTGCAGGGCGCGTTCGGCGCACTGCTCGCCCCCACCGCCCTCGCCGTGCTCACCACCACCTTCACCATCCCCAAGGAGCGTGCCCGCGCGTTCGGCATCTTCGGAGCCATCGCCGGAGCAGGCGGCGCGGTCGGCCTGCTGCTCGGCGGCTTCCTCACCGAGCAGTTCGACTGGCGCTGGAACCTCTACATCAACGTCGTCATCGCCATTGTGGCGATCATCGGCGCGACCATCTTCGTCAGCAGCGTCGCCCGCTCCGGCCCGCGGCCGAAGCTCGACGTGCCGGGCACGATCCTCGTCTCCGGCGCGCTGTTCAGCCTCGTCTACGGGTTCTCCAACGCGGAGACGGACGGCTGGGACTCCCCGCAGAGCTGGGGGCTGCTCGCCGCATCCGGTGTGCTGCTGATCGCGTTCGTGCTCTGGCAGCGCAGGGCGGCGCATCCCTTGCTTCCGCTGTCGATCGTGCTCGACCGCAACCGCGGAGCCTCGTACTCGTCCATCCTGATCGCCGGGGCGGGGATGTTCGGCATCTTCCTCTTCGTCACCTACTACCTGCAGACCACGCTGAAGTTCAGCCCCATCCAGACCGGCCTCGGCTTCCTGCCGATGATCGTGATGCTGGTGATCGCCGCCCAGCTGTCGACCAACATCTTCGTGCCCAAGTTCGGGCCGAAGGTGATGGTGCCGATCGGCATGACCATCGCCGCGATCGGCATGGTCTACCTGACCCACCTCGGCGTCACGGCCAACTACGCGACCGACGTGCTGCCCGCGCTGATGATCCTCGGAACCGGCATGGGCTCGATCATGCCCGCGGCGATCCAGACCGCGACCCTCGGCGTCGACCGGCACTTCGCCGGGGTCGCCTCCGCGATGGTGAACACCAGCCAGCAGGTCGGCGGATCCATCGGCACTGCACTGCTCAACACGCTCGCGGCTACCGCGGCGACCGACTACATCGCCTCGCACCTGCCGCCCACCCCCTCGGTGGCGGCGGAGGCCGCCGTGCACAGCTACGCGACCGCGTACTGGTGGGGCGCAGCATTCTTCGTGTTCGGCGCGATCCTGTCCGCGCTGCTCTACCGCCGCCGCGGAGACGGCGCGTCGCTCGGCAACCCGGGCGGCACGGCGGGGGCGGCAGCGGACGCACCGGAGCCGACCGAGCCGGTCGTCGCGCACTGAGGTTCTGACGCGCTTACGCACTCATGCAGGAACGCCCTGCGCGGATATCCACGCAGGGCGTTCGTGCGTCCCTGGCCGGGACGACGCTCAGTCCGTCACCGCGGCCGAGCGCTGCGCGAACGCGGACTCGTAGAGGCACACGCTCGCGGCGGTCGCCAGGTTCATCGACTCCGCCTTGCCGTAGATCGGCACGGTGACGACGCGGTCGACCAGGGGAAGCAGCTCGTCGGCGAGGCCGTGCGCCTCGTTGCCGAACACCCACGCGGTGGGGCGGGCGAGCTGCCCGTCCGTGCGCGCGGCGAGAAGGTCTTCGCCCTTGATGTCGGCGGCGAGCACCTGCAGTCCGGCGCTGTGGGCGCGCTGAAACA
This sequence comes from Leifsonia sp. NCR5, assembly GCF_002105485.1. Taxonomy (NCBI): domain Bacteria; kingdom Bacillati; phylum Actinomycetota; class Actinomycetes; order Micrococcales; family Microbacteriaceae; genus Leifsonia; species Leifsonia sp. NCR5. The sequence continues at coordinate 69,615 of NZ_NCSR01000014.1, read as the reverse complement.
CGTCGTCCAGAGTGGCGCCGACAGCGACGGGGACGTGGAAGAGCGAGCCGGTGGTCGAGCGGACCACCTTCGGGTTGTAGAGGTCGACGGTGCGGCCGGTGAGCACGACGGCGTCTGCACCGGCGGAGTCCGCGGCGCGGATGATCGTGCCGGCGTTGCCGGGGTCGCGCACTTCCTCGAGGACCGCGACCAGGCGCGGCTCGTCCCGGAAGATGTCCTTCACCGAGGTGGGGAACTGGCGGCACACGGCCACGAAGCCCTGCGGGGTGACCGTGTCGGCCATCGCATCCAGCACCTGCTCGGTGACGAACTCGACGTCGACACCAGCATCCACGGCGGTCTGGCCGATGTCGCTGTACCGTTCGAGCGCCGTCGGCGTCGCGTACAGCTCGACCACGAGCTCCGGACGGAACGACAGAGCCTCGGCGACGGCCTGCGGCCCTTCGAGGAGGAACAGGCCGGTCTCAGCCCTGGCGGCACGCTTCGCGAGTTTGGCGACGGCCCGAACGCGCGGTGAGCGCGGGTTGTCAAGCATGTCCCCAGCTTAGAGGGATGCGCCCGCACAACGAGAGAACCCGGCCGACACGATGGTCGACCGGGTTCTGACGTGGTGGGTGCGAGTTACGCAGCAGCCTTCGGCGCCGAGGTGTCGGCGGGGAGAGCCTTCTTGGCGGTCTGCACGAGAGCCGCGAAGGTGGCGGGCTCGTTGACGGCCAGCTCGGCGAGGATGCGACGGTCGACCTCGACACCCGCGAGACCCAGGCCCTGGATCAGACGGTTGTACGTGAGGCCGTTCGCGCGGCTCGCGGCGTTGATGCGCTGGATCCACAGGCGGCGGAAGTCGCCCTTGCGCGCACGGCGGTCACGGTAGCTGTAGACCAGCGAGTGAGTGACCTGCTCCTTGGCCTTGCGGTAGAGGCGCGAACGCTGTCCGCGGTAGCCCTCGGCACGCTCGAGGATGACCCGACGCTTCTTGTGAGCGTTGACCGCCCTTTTTACTCTTGCCATGTCTTCTTTACTTCCTTAAAAAGTCGGGTGGGGTTACTTGCCGAGCATGCGGCGGATGACCTTGGCATCCACCTCGGGAACGACCTGCTCCTGGTTGAGGCGACGCTTGCGGTCGCTGGACTTGACCTCCAGGTTGTGGCGCATCCCGGCCTGCTGCTTCATGACCTTGCCGCTTCCGGTGATCTTGAAACGCTTCTTGGCCCCGGAGTGGGTCTTCTGCTTGGGCATTATTTCTCCTCGTTCGTCGCCTCGGCGGGCGAACTCTCTTCGGACTGAGCAGAGTCGTCTGCGTCAGCAACCGCCTCGGTGTCGCGGCCCTGGGCCCGCGCTTTCGTGGCGGCACGTTGTGCGTTGGCCTCGGCCTTGGCCTCTGACTTGTTCTTCAGAGGGCCGATGACCATGACCATGTTTCGACCGTCGATGGTCGGGTTGGATTCGACCGAGCCGAACTCGGCCACATCTTCTGCGAAACGCTGGAGAAGACGCACACCCTGGTCTGGGCGCGACTGCTCGCGACCCCGGAACAGGATCATCGCCTTCACCTTGTCGCCGGCCTTCAGGAAGCCTTCGGCGCGCTTGCGCTTCGTCTCGTAGTCGTGCTTGTCGATCTTGAGGCGGAAACGCACCTCTTTGAGGATGGTGTTCGCCTGGTTGCGCCGGGCCTCCTTGGCCTTCTGCGCAGCCTCGTACTTGAACTTGCCGTAGTCCATGATCTTCGCGACAGGCGGCTTGGAGTTGGGAGCAACCTCAACCAGATCCAGGTCTGCTTCCTGTGCGAGTCGGAGGGCGACCTCGATTTTGACGACGCCGACCTGCTCACCGCTGGGGCCGACAAGTCGAACTTCGGGGACGCGGATACGGTCATTGGTACGGGGATCGCTGATGCTTTTCTCCTCTGATCAAGCGATACTTCGCGGCCGCGATCTCGTCGGGTGACGACACCGGCGAAAGAGGATTTTCCACGCACCAACGCATTCCCGCGATTTCTCGCAGGCCTGGTACAGCACCCTGACTACCCCCGCGCTTGCGCGCGTTGGCGGAGTGCAACAACCCGGTAACCTAATAAAGCGGTCAAGCGCGGGTGGGAGGAATCTCCACTTTCGTACCGAGACAGATGTCCCGGAGCCCGAACGATTCTAACAGAGGAAAGCAGTGAGCGACACACCCCACGTCTTCGACGACACCGACGACGTCAGCGCGGCCACCCGCGACATCTCCGAAGTGCCCGCCGTGGAGGTCATCACGACCACCGCCGTGCACCTGATGAGCGCCGCGGCGGTCAAATGCGGTCTGGCAGACGACCCGGATGCGCAGACCGACCTCGACGAGGCCCGCAAGCTCATCGACGCCCTCGCCGGCCTGGTCACCGCGAGCGCGGCGCACCTCGGCGACCAGCACGCCCGCAGCCTCCGCGACGGCCTGCGCTCCCTGCAGCTCGCGTTCCGCGAGGCCTCCCCCATCCCGGACGAACTGGGCAAGGGGCCGGGCGAGAAATACACCGGCCCGGTCAACTAGCTCGCGTCTAGCTCGCGTCGGCCGGCACGCTCGCGAGCGCGTCCGCGACGGCAGCGGCCGTCCGCGCCGCCTCGGCGCGGTCGGTCTGGAAGTTGCTCACCGAGAAACGCAGCACGGCCTGCCCGCGCCAGCGCGACGGTGAGCCGAAGGCGACCCCCGCACCGTTCAGCGCGGCGGTCACGGCCCGCGTGCGCTCGTCGCTGCCGAAGGTCGCACAGACCTGGGTGAACACCACGTCGTTCAGGATGCGCACCCCCGGCAGCGCGGACAGCCGCTCCCGCAGTTCGGCCGCCGCATCCGCCAGCCGCTCGACGAGGTCGGCGACGCCGTCGCGGCCCAGTTGCGCGAGCACCGCGTACGCGGGAACGCCGCGCGCCCTCCTGGAGAGCTCCGGCACCCTGTCGTTCGGGTCGGAGCCGTCCACCGACGCCGGCAGGTAGGCGGCCTGCTGCGCGAACGACGCGTGCAACGCCTCCGGTCTCGCCACGATGGCGATGCCGCAGTCGTACGGCACGTTGAGGGTCTTGTGCGCATCCGTCGCCCAGGAGTCGGCCGCCGCCATCCCGGCGGTCAGGTGCCTCAGGCGCGGCGATGCAGCCGCCCACAGCCCGAACGCGCCGTCGATGTGCACCCAGGCTCCCGCCGCGTGCGCGACCTCGATGGCGTCGGCGATGGGGTCGAACGCTCCGGAGTGCACGTTGCCCGCCTGCAGGCAGACGATGGCGGGGCCGGTGCCGGAGTCCGTGCCGCCGCCGAGCGTCGCGCGCAGCGCGTCCACGCGCATCCGCCCCTCGTCGTCGGCGTCGACGAGCTGCGGCCTCCCCAGCCCGGCGAAGCGTCCGGCCTCCTCGAGGGAGCCGTGGCATTCCGCGCCCGCGATGAAGCGCACGCGGGGACCGCCGGACAGACCGTCGGAGGCGACGTCCCAGCCGGCGTCACGCAGCACCTGGTCCCTGCCGGTGACGAGACCGACGAAGTTCGCCATCGTCGCGCCCGTGACGAAGCCGGCCTCCGCGGTCGACGGCAGCCCGAGCAGGTCGACGATCCACTCGCCGGCCAGCTCCTCCGCAGCGACGACGCCGGGCGTCACCGTGCGCAGGGTGGCGTTCTGGTCCCACGCGGAGACCAGCCAGTCCGCGGCGAGCGCCACCGGCTCCGCTCCGCCGATCACCCAGCCGTGGAACCGCGGGGAGTGCATCCTGAGCAGCCCGGGCTCGATGGCGTCGCCCATCCGGCGCAGCACAGCGGTGGCTGGCTCGCCGCGGTCGGGGAGGCTCCCGCCGAGCGCATCCTTGACCTGCTCGATGCTCGCGGTCGCCGGGATACTGCCCTCGCGGACGCCGTCGAGCCACCGCCCGGCGAGCTGCGACGCTTCGCCGAGCGCTGCATCGAACGGGTGGTCCGCGCTCACGCCCGTTATCGTACGCCGGTCACCAGAGCGGCGGGTAGCGGAGCCGGCTGCCATCGCGCTCCGACGCGACGGCAGCCAAGCGCTCAGCTCGCGGTGACGAAGAACGTAGTGTTCACCGCATCGTCCCGCGCCCCTGCCAAGGTCAGCGCAGCGCGAACCTCATAGGCCCGAGCGTGCGAGACCAGTGCCACCGTGCACAGCGAACTCGACACGCCCGCGCGGCGGGTTTCGCCGCGCGAGCGGCCGCTGGGTCAGCGATCTCCGTCGCAGCGAAGCCCGCCGTGCAGACCATGATGCCAAGGCGCCCGCCATCGGGCGACGAGCCCGTCGCCGGGTGTGCTTCTCGAGTGTCTTCATGCCGCATCCGTCACCCCCGCGGCACCATCCCGAGGCGCTGAGCCTCCGGCCACGTTCCCGAGGACTTCGTCGCGCCGAGTGAGCCGTCACCGACGGTGGATGCGAGCCACAGCTCCGTAGACCACGGAGTTGTGTGATATCCAATACGGGTCTCGTTGTTCACTAGCCCCTCGATCGCGAAGGTTTTCACCTTCGTCCAGTTCGCTCCCCACCGATCGGCCGGGGCCATCGAGACAGCTTCCGCGGCGAATTCTGGAACAGACTCGTTGTACACCCCGAGATAGGCCACAGGCTTCTTCGTTGTCGCATCACCGACGATCAGGTCGGGCACATTGTCGCCGTTCACGTCGGCGATCCCCAGGAGTTTCACCCCTGTGCCTGCAGGCACGAGCACAGTCTCTGTGCCGAGATAGATGCTATTGGCCTTCTGGCGGTGGATGCTGATCTGTCCGTTGTTCTTCTGAATGACGACTCCGCTGCCGCGGAAGCCGCCGCCCGCATAGCCACTCGGCAGATTTCCGGTATACGCAACGCTGGCAATGTCTTTGCCGACCCCGTTCAGAACACTCATCGGAGCCGCCAGCGTCTTACTGCCTGACTGATAGGTGCTGTAAACCAGGTTGTCGCCTTTGATCCAGAGCACCCCGTTGAAGGCATCCGAAAGTCCATACGTCGGGGTCGCGATCGGACTCGTCCAGTCTTCAGCGATCGTGAGGTTCGGTCTGGTGTCGATCACTCCGTTGATCGTGACCGAGTGATAGGAGAGCGTCTTCTTCTCGGTGTCGATCACCGGAACATCCGCAAATCCATCGCCCGTAGCGTCCCAGACATTCGGCCCCGAGTCGAGTTTGAGGTTCCGGGGAGCCGGGATCACGTGGATGGGTGCAACCCACCGGCCGGACGAGACAGCCTTGCTGGGCTTGCCGTTCTTCACCGGGCTCACATTGAGGAGGTATGACGCGTCGCGATAGCCGTACCTAGCCTCGTGATTCACCCAGTCGTCCAGAACGAACACGTCGTCGACTCCCGCCGCCGTGGCCAGATTGTCGGGGGTCGACGCGAATGCGATGGTCGATCCAGCTTCCAGTCCGCGGTACGACTGAACGGCACCGCTGTCAGGCTGGCGAACAACCAGATCCGGGATCGTGTCGCCACTCACGTCGGCGACTCCGACCAGCTTCACCGTCGTCCCCGCGGGCATGACTTCGCGTTCAGCACCCAGCGCGACCGTATACGGGTCTTTCTCGTGTGCCACGATCTGGCCGTTCGTCTTCTGAATGATGATCGCAGTCCCAGTACCCACTGTCTCCTTCGTCTGGTGACGTGTGTATGCGATACCGGAGATGTCGTTTGCGACGCCGGGCGCTACGAGAGTGCCATCGTCCAGCGCCTCCTTCTCGCGCACGTACTCGTAGTAGTAGAGATCGTCGCCCTTGCTCGCGAGCAGTCCGTTGGTTCCCCGCACCCTGTAGTCGTACACGGCAGCCGCCAATGCGCCGACCTTGCCGATGGCGACCCCGTTGGTGGGATCGATCAGGCCGGTGTCACCGACGGAGTGGAGGGACACCGTGGTGCGATCCTTTCCGATCACCGGGATGTCCGCCGATCCGTCGCCGGTGAAGTCCCAAACGCTTCGGCTCTCGTCCCGCACGTTGACAGCGTCGACGAGCGACATGCGCTGGCTCACCACGCCCCGCCTGCCCTCGCGCGTGTCCTGCACGCCGACGCCCGTCTCCTGAAGGAGCTTCGTGAGCTTGTCGACGCTGACGTTCTCGTAGCCGAAGCGCTGGCGGAGCACCGCGAAAGCACCCGCCACCTGCGGGGCGGCAAACGAGGTTCCCAGAGCCCAAATCGCCCGGCTCGACGGCGCCGCGTCCCGTGGGAAGTTCGCATGAGAAGTCCACAGCCTATTTCCGACGGTTCCGTCGCCCACGGGGGCCAACAGCGCCACCCGCGTCGACGCATTCGTCCCCGTGTTCTCGCCGACCGTCAGCGTAGACATGTCGTTGACATTGGTGCTTCCCACGGCAATAGCCGCCTCCGATGCGGCCAGCAGGCCGACGCCGTCTGCTGCCTCTGTGTTACCGGCTGCGACGACAACAGCGACGCCATCCCGCTTGAGGTCCGCCATCACGGGAAAGTAGGGCTCCGGTCTCTCGTCGCTGTCGTGGACGAACTCGTGCAGGTTCTTATTCGCGTCCTTCCACGCGAATGACGCGGAGATATTGATCGCCGCAATCGGTTTCCCCTTGTCCTTGTACTTCGGTCGCAGATCGTCCTGAACGTACTGAAGAGCCGCACCGAGGGCGTCAAGATTCCAGGCCTCTTGCACACCGACCTTGATCAGGACGAGATCTGCGCCCGGAGCGACCCCTGAAAGCGTCGCAACTCCTTCCTGGCCGCCAAGGTCGATCGTCCACGGGGTTCCTGCAACGAGCCCGGCGACTTTGGTCCCATGGCTCTCGTGGCACACGTGTTCGACGTTGTTGTCCTCTGGCACCTTCTCGAAGCACGCCGCGTTGTATGTGGACGAACCGGCTCCCGATTCGAAAACGATATTGGTGCCGGGCTGCTTGACCGCATCCGGGGAGCAGAGACTGTCGGTGAAGTCCGACGGCACTGCGTAGCTGCCGAAGCACGCCTCTTCGACGACGCGGTCCTTCAGCATCGGATGCTCCGGATGGAATGCCCCGTCGATGACGACGACGGTCTGGCCGGAGCCGTCGTAGGCAACGCCATCCGATGAGAATCCGGCACCGGCGATACCACCCACGTTTTCCGGGGCCGACGTCGACGCGACTGCGGGAGTTGACACCAGCCCGGCAGCGGCGATCGCGATCGCAGCGAGCGTCGCCGCCCAGCGTCGCTGTCGCCGACGGCGTTTCGAGGCACCAGGGTCACCGTCGAAGACGGCTTTGTGAACGAGATCCATGTGTTATGAGTTCCTTGCGAGTCGAGTGAAACAGTGCGCCGATGCTGGATACACGCGCACACTCGAGCCGCGCCACGGCAAAACGCGGCAGAGCGAATCGGGTCTCATGCCAGCATCGAGTGAGCAAGCATAACATCCAAGATTTCTAATCTCGAATTAATATAAAAATACTGGACGTTTCGTCGCAGTGGTTAGCGAGCGTCGAGACCGGCAGGCATTTTACGTTCCACAGACGCAGGCGCTCATGAGGGGACGGTCACCAGAGCGGCGGGTAGCGGAGCTGCCAGCGCACCTTCCGTTCGAGCTGGGCGGCCAGGGACAGCAGCGTGCGCTCTCCTCCCGGCCTCCCGATCAGCTGCACGCCCATCGGCAGGCCGTCGGCGGTCTGCGCGATCGGCAGCACGATAGCGGGCAGGCCGGACACGTTGAGCATCGAGGTGAACGGCGTGTACTGCACCTGCTGCTCGAAGTTGCGTTCGCCGTCCTCCTGGTCGTACCAGCCGACCGGGCGCGGGGTCATCGCCATCGCGGGGGTGAGCACGGCGTCGAAGCTCGACAGCTGCCGGATGAGGGAGCGCTCGTATGCCGTGAGCGTCGACAGGGCCTCGCTCAGCTCCCGGGCGCTGAGCGCCCTCCCGCGGCGCAGCAGCCAGGCGGTGAGCGGTTCGAGCAGGTTCTCCGTGTCGCCCTCCGCCGGGATGCGCGCAGCACCCGCCTGCCAGATCGTGCAGAACGCCGGCGCGTACGTCGGGTCGGAGACCAGCGCCGTCTCCTCCATGCCGTGCCCCAGGTCGCTGAACGCCTGCACGGCCGCGTCCAGCGCGGCCAGCGCCTCCGGGGCGATCACGATGTCGTACGCGTCGTCCCAGGCGGAGGTCGTCATCACGCCGAGCTGAAAGCGGCCCTCTCCGCGGACGGCGGTGCCGAGGAAGGGGCCGTCGTCGTCGTACGGGGCGCGGAGTGTGTAGTGGTGGTCGATGCGGCCGTCGCGGCGCGCGATCATCCCGTCGAGCAGGAGGGCGGCGTCCGCGGTCGTGCGCGCGAGCGGTCCGTCCACCACGAGGCCCGCGAGCGAGTCGATGCCGCTGCCTGCCGGCACGAGGCCCCGGCTCGGCTTCAGCCCGACCAGCCCGCACGCGGCAGCCGGGATGCGCACGGAGCCTCCGCCGTCCGAGCCGGGCGCGAACGGGAGCATCCCGCTGGCCACGGCCACCGCCGCTCCCCCGCTCGACCCGCCGGAGCCGAGGGACGGGTCCCACGGGTTGCGGGCGGGAGGCGCCGCGAGCGACTCGGTGTATGCGGGGAGCCCGAACTCCGGGGCGTTGGTCTTTCCGAGGCTGACGGCGCCCGCCGCATCCAGGGTCTCGACGATCTCGTCGGAGGTGTCCGGCACGAACTCCGCCATCAGGCGGGAGCCGAAGCCGGTGCGGACGCCCGCGCGCATCCACAGGTCTTTGTCTCCGGAGGGGAGGCCCCAGAGCGGGGCGGTCTTCGGCACCGCGTCGGCAACGTGATCTGCGCGCTGCAGGGCGAGGTCGCGGGTGACGGTGACGAACGCGCCGAGCTGCGGGTTGAGCCTCTCGATGCGGTCGAGGTAGTGGGCGGCGAGTTCTCGGGGGGAGACCCGGCCGGTCTGCAGTTCCTGCCAGAGGGCGAGGGCGGTGAGCTCGTGGAGTTCGGCCATGCTCCGAGGCTATCCCCGATCCGCACGAAGAAATCTCTTGACAATGCAGGCCGAGCCTGGTTGGTTAGTTACATCAGTAACTAACCCATGAGGGTGCAGAGCCGGAGGTACCGATGATCGAAGAGGGAAAGCCGATCTTCGTACAGATCGCCGAACAGATCGAGAACGACATCATCGACGGCGTATACCCCCCGGAGACCCAGGTGCCGTCAACCAACGAGTTCGCGGCCTTCTACCGCATCAATCCCGCAACAGCAGGCAAAGGCGTCAACATCCTGGTGGACGACGGGATTCTCTACAAGAAGAGAGGAATCGGCATGTTCGTTGCCGAAGGCGCCCGCGAGCGCCTCATCGCCAAGCGGCGCGACGCGTTCCGCGACGAATACCTCCGCCCCCTGCTCGCCGAGGCGGCGAAGCTCGGGATCGGACCCCAGCAACTCACCGAGATGATCACCACGGAAGGAATCAGCGCATGAGTGCCACAGCGACACCCACCTCGATCGCGCCGGCCGTGCACGTCGACGGCCTCACCAAGCGGTTCGGATCGTTCACCGCCATCGACGACGTCAGCTTCACCGTCAAGTCCAACAAGATCTACGGGCTCCTCGGCCGCAACGGCGCGGGCAAGACCACCATCATGCAGCTGCTCACCGGCCAGGTCTTCGCCTCGGCGGGCGAGGTCAGGGTGTTCGGGGAGAGCCCGGTCGAGAACGCCCGGGTGCTGCAGAACCTCTGCTTCATCAAGGAGAGCCAGCGGTATCCGGACGACTTCCAGCCGAAGCACGTCTTCCGCAGCGCCCCCTGGTTCTTCGAGAACTGGGATGCGGAGCTCGCCGAACAGCTGATCGCCGACTTCCGCCTGCCGGTGAACCGCCGCATCAAGAAGCTGTCCCGTGGTCAGCTCTCCGCCGTCGGCGTGATCGTCGGGCTCGCATCCCGTGCCCCGCTCACGTTCTTCGACGAGCCGTACCTCGGACTGGATGCGGTGGCCAGGCAGATCTTCTACGACCGCCTCCTCGAGGACTACGCGGAGCATCCCCGCACGATCATCCTGTCGACTCACCTCATCGACGAGGTCGCCAACCTGCTCGAGCACGTCATCGTGATCGACCAGGGGCGCATCCTGATCGATCAGGATGCGGAGGAGATGCGCGGATCGGCCACCACCGTGGTCGGCCAGCGCAGCGCCGTCGACCAGTTCGTCGCCGGGCGCGACGTGATCCACCGCGACGGCATCGGCGGGCTCGCGTCCGTCACCGTCGCCGACCTCACGCCGGCCGACCGCGCCCAGGCGGCCACCGCAGGGCTGGAACTCAGCCCCGTCTCCCTCCAGCAACTCATCGTCCGCAAGACCAACGTCCGAGCGACAGAATTCGAGCAGAGCGCATGACCGCCGTCACACCGGAGTCGGTGAACCTCCGCACAACGCCCGCGTCCGCCCACCGCATCTGGAGGGTGGTGAGGCTCAACCTGGTCAACAAGTGGTCGACCATCTGGGTGCCCATGATGATCATGGCGTTCATCTGGCTGATCAACTATCTGATCTGGTGGATCATCTGGCTGGCCACCGCCCCGGCGGACCGGGCGCACGCGTTCGAGGGGACGCAGTGGAGCGGCGGGGCGTCGTACATCTTCGTCTACATGCTGGTGATCGGTATCCAGGTGATCTCGATGACCTTCCCGTTCGCGCTCGGATACAGCGTCACGCGGCGCGACTTCTACCTGGGAGCAGCCCTCACGTTCCTCCTGCTCGCCGCCGGATACTCGATCGGCTTCACCGTGCTGTCCGCGATCGAGGAGGCGACAGGGGGCTGGGGTCTCGGAGGCCACCTGTACACGTCGATCTACTTCGGCGATGGCGGGTTCTTCTCGCGCCTGTTCATCGTGTTCGCGCTGATGTCGTTCTTCTTCTTCACCGGCTCGATCAGCGGAACCCTCTACATGCGCTGGCGGATGAACGGTGTGCTCGTGGCCGGAGCGATCCTCGCCCTGATCATCGTGGGTGCGATCGCGCTGATCACCTTCACGTCGAGCTGGCCGGCGGTCGGCGACTGGTTCGCCACGATGGGCCCGACCGGTGTCGCGGCCTGGCTGCTCCTCCCCACGGCGGTGGCGGCGGTCGCCGGCTACTTCGTGATCAGCAGGGCGACGCCGAAGAGCTGAGCCGGGCATCCATTCGCGGCCCCAGTCGCATCGCGGCCCCTGTCAGGGTTGCTCGCCGAGTTCCTGGAACACGGTGAGCTGCAACCCGGCGGGGGCCGCGAGCCGTGCGTTCAGGGAGTTCCACGGGGTGCGGGTGGGCGGCGCAATCAGCTCGGCCCCCGCATCCACCAGGTCGGAGGTGACGGCCTGGCTGTCCTCCACCTCGAACGCCAGCCGGATGCGCGGGGCGACGGGCCTGCCCACCTCCACCTGGTCGATCATGGCTTTCTGCGCCGGGTTCGCGATCTCCAAGGTCGCTCGCCCGGCATCCAGGATCGACACCAGCGCTCCCCCATCGCCCGCGTACGAGTCCTGCTCCTCGAGCCCGAGCGCATCCCGGAAGAACGCCAGCGCCTCGTCGTAGTCCTCCGCCTCGACGACGATCCTCAACTGCCTCACCCTCGCGCGCTTCTCGCCCTGGCCCTGGCCCATCGTGTCGTCCTCCCGCTAGCGTGTGTACTGCCCGGCGCCCCGCCGGCTGACGGGAGCGACCAGCTGTGCTCGGTTACCTCTACCTCGGCATCGCCATCGCCACCGAGGTCATAGCCACCACTTTCCTGAAGTTCACCTCCGGCGACAACCCCCGGTGGTGGGCGTACGTCATCGTGGTGGTCGGATACGTGGCGTCGTTCTTCGCCCTCTCGCTGTCGCTCGGCCGCGGCGTGCCGCTCGGCATCGCCTATGCGATCTGGTCGGCGATCGGCGTGGTCGCCATCGTGCTCATCTCGTGGATCTTCTTCAAGGAGAGCCTCACCTGGGTGCAGCTCGCGGGCATCGTGCTCGTGATCGGCGGGGTGGGCCTGCTGGAGCTGGGCGGGGCTAGAACTTCCGCGTGAACGGCAGCGGTTTCCGCATCCGGATCAGCAGTAGCAACGGCACGAGCACGTACGGCCCGTTGTAGAGCAGGAAGATGAACGGCTGCGGGGTGCGCTGCGCCGCGTCGCCGAAGAACTCGACGCCGAAGATCGGGATGCCCGTGAGGCTGATGATCATGGTCGCGTAGATCACCGCGTACAGCTGGATCCAGTTGTATCCCTTGGACAGGCAGATGACGAGCAGCACGTAGAACGGCAGGTAGATGAACGCCGAGGTGCCGGTGATGAAGCGCAGCCAGATCGGCGGGTTCTGGTAGAGCGGGTCGTACTGCGAGGAGTACGTGTAGTTCCACTGCGCGAACAGGTTCGTGGTGGTCGAGGTCTGCGGGATGCCGAGCGTCGGGATGGCATCGCTGATGATGCAGGTCACGATGAACAGCGAGAACATCACGATGAAGAAGATGTCGACGGGGCGTTTGCGCAGCGGCAGGTTCGCGGGCGTCGCGGGAGCGGCGGAGGCGACGCGGCCGTTGTCCGGAGTCACGGTGGTCACCTTCGACACCTTAGTCACGGGAGCGGCCGCCCGTGCGCTGGGCGGCCGCCCGCGTGTCACGTCGTGCCGAGGTTGGCGATGACCTGCTTCGCGAGGGCCACGAGCTGCTCGTGCGAGATGTCCTTCCCGTCCGGCACCGCGTGCACCTGCAGCCAGCCGGAGTCCACCACGATGTTGAGGTAGCCGTTCGGCGCCCAGTATGCGGCCTGGCCGACGCCCGGCTGCTCGACGGCGTCGCTGCCGCGCAGGTGCTCCAGATACGTGGCTCCTCCCGGAAGCACGCCGACGGAGACGCTGGCCGTGCCGTCGTCTTCCACCCAGACGCACCAGTACGCGCCGACCTGGTGGCCGACGTCGAGTTTCGAGTTCGAGTACTCGCCGTCGTCCGACTTCACCTCGCGGGACGGGCCGAAGCCGATGGTCTGCGTGAGCTGGGCTGTCGTGGCGAGGCCGTCGCAGGTGGTCGCCCCTCTGAGCGCGGGCGCAGCGGGCTGCCAGACCGGAGCAGGGGCATCGAGAGCCGACACCACGCCGTAGCTCTGCGCGAGCAGTGCGGCGACCGCCGAGGTGGCCGCATCCGGCGATGCATCGCTGCCGAACACCGTGCCGACGATCCCGTAGCCGGGCAGCAAGGCGTGGAAGCCGCACTGGGTCACCGGGGTGCCGAAGCAGTACGTGTACGCGTCCGGTCCGACGGGCGACGGCGTGTCCTGCGACGCGACCGCCTCTCCCGTCCGATACGCCTCGAATCCTGCCCTGGATGCGCCGGGGACGACGGCGATCCACACGGCGGGTGCCGTCGGGCTGGCCGGGTCGGTGGTCGACCATTGGCAGGTGAGCACCCCCATCCGCTCGTCCGCGTACCCGGTCGGGGTCGCGGTGCGCTCGGGTGTCGACGTCACGAGGTGCGCGCCGCCCGCCTGGTCGACGAGTGCCTGCGTCGCGAGGGCGTCGCAGGTGGTCGCCACGCGGACCGTCGGTGCCGCTGCCTGCGTCGCGGTGGGCGTGGGCGTGGTCGTCGGTTTCGCGGTGGTGGCGACCGGTGCGGCCGGCGCCCCCTGCGCGCATCCCGAGAGTGTGAGGACCACCGCGACGGCGACGGCGCCGAGAACGGATACGGCTGAACGCTTCATATATTCCCCCCAGAGTATGTGCGCATTTCAGCGCCCGCCGTCAGCGTACTGCGACCGGCCGCATCCTGGTCGTCGCGATGCCGAACCGTTATTTGAGGGAGCGCTGCATCAGCACGGTGCCGAGCCAGCGGTCGAACTTGTAGCCGACCCTGCCCATCCGCCCGATCTCGGTGAAGCCGAAGTTCTCGTGCATCTTGATCGACGCCTCTGCGCCCTTGTCGGCGATCACGGCGATCATCTCTTTGAGGCCCGCCGCCTTGGAGCGGTCGATGAGCTCCTGCATCAGCACGGGGCCGAGGCCCTTGCCTGTGGATGCCGCGCCCAGGTAGATCGAGTTCTCCACCGTGAACCGGTATGCGCGCTTCTGCTTCCACGGCGAGACGAGCGCGTAGCCGAGGATCTGGCCGCTCGGCGAGACGGCGACGATGAACGGCATGTTCAGTTTGTGCAGGTAGGCGTACTTGCTCTTCCACTCGCGCAGCGTCATCGCGTCCTCGTCGAAGGTGACCGTGCTGTTGGCGACGTAGTGGTTGTAGATCTCGCGGACCCACGGCAGGTCGGCGGGGACCGCATCCCGGATCGTGTAGTCGAACGGCGCCTCAGCTGGTTCCGACTTCCTCAGGTGACGCGGCAGCTCCCTGCGCGGCTGGTATTCCTCTTCAAGCACGGCACAAGCCTACGCGCGCGGCGGTTTCGGGGAGGTTACGAGTAGGGCAGGCCCACGCCTCACGGTTCGAGCGACCAGTCGACCGGGTCGACGCCGCGCAGCCGCAACGCCTCGTTGGCGCGGGAGAACGGCCGCGACCCGAAGAACCCGCGCGACGCGGACAGCGGGCTGGGATGCGGTGACTCGATCGACGGGTTGCCGCCGAGCATCGGTTTCAGCGTCGCAGCATCCCTGCCCCACAGGATGGAGACGAACGGCGTCCCCCGCTCGACCAGGCAGCGGATCGCGTGCTCGGTCACCGGCTCCCAGCCCTTGCCCCGGTGCGAGGCCGGCTCGCCGGGGCGCACGGTGAGCACGCGGTTCAGGAGCATGATGCCGTGGCGCGACCACGCGCTCAGGTCGCCGTGCGGCGGAGGGGTGACGCCGAGGTCGTCGCGCAGTTCGCGGTAGATGTTCTGCAGGCTGCGCGGAACAGGGCGCACGTGCCGCTCGACCGCGAAGGACAGGCCGATGGGATGCCCGGGCGTCGGGTACGGGTCCTGGCCGACGATGAGCACGCGCACATCGGCCAGCGGGGCACGGAAGGCGCGCAGCACGTTCTCGCCCGCCGGGAGATACGGACGGCCTGCTGCGACCTCCGCGCGGAGGAAGTCGCCCATCCCCGCGATGCGGTCGGCGACGGGAGCGAGCGCGGACGCCCAGCCGGGATCCATCGACCCGTCGGCGGCCAGGTCGTCGAGAGACTTCGGGACCACGATCCAGGATGCCCTGCTCAGGCTCCGGCGGTGACCGGAGGGAGCGCAGACCAGGGGAAGGTGATCCAGCGGTCGGTGCGGCGCCAGACGAAGTCGGGGTCGAGCACCGTGCGCGGCTTCGAGTACAGGCAGACTGTGCGCACGTCCGCACCGGATGCGGCGATCAGGTCGACGACCATCGCCAGCGTCCTGCCCGAGTCGGACACGTCGTCGACGAGGAGGACGCGCTTGGACTGGAGGGCGCTCTGGTCGAGCATCGGCGGCAGCACCACCGGCTCGGGCAGGCGCTCGTCGACGCCGGTGTAGAACTCGACGTTGAGGGCGCCGCACGACTTGATGCCGAGCGCGTACGACATCGCCCCGGCAAGCAGCAGACCGCCGCGCGCGATGGCGACCACCAGATCCGGTTCGAAGCCGGATTCGACGACCTCGCCTGCCAGGTGCCTGGCGGCCTCACCGAACTCGAGCCAGCCCAGGACCTCTCGCTCGGTCTCCTGGAGAACGGCTGATCCTGAGTCGTCGAGTTCGCCTGCCATCCTCCTACCGTACCGGCCAGCACACCTCCCCGCGAGACACGGATACCGGTCGCGGTCGCCCTGCTGTTAGCATCCAGAAATGGTGTCAGGGAGGACAGGGTCCAGGGTCGCGCTCGGCGTGACCGCCGGACTGATCGGGTGGCTCGCCTTCGTCGAGGTCACGAGCGGGATTCTGCAGGGATACTACGTTCCGCTGATCTCCGACATCGTGCAGCATCTGGGCATCCACGACGCCGACTACAACTGGTTCGAGGCCGCTCAGCTGCTGCTGTCCGCCCTGGTGGTTCCCGTGCTCGCCAAGCTCGGCGACATGTTCGGGCACAAGCGCATCCTGCTGGTCGCCACCGTGCTCACCGCCCTGGCGACGTGGGCGCTGGCGTTCTCCAGCAACTTCACGACGTTCCTCATCGCCTTCGCCCTGCAGGGCTTCTACGTGGTGTGGCTGCCGCTCGAGGTCGCGCTGATCTTCGACCGTGGCCGCCGCACCGGCACTGCAGCGTCGCAGACGCGCAAGGCGGCCGGGCTCCTGGTGGTCGCGCTGGAGGGCGGGGCGATCGTCGGCGCCGTCGGCGCCGGCCTGCTGTTCGAGGCGCTGGGCAAGAACGTGACCCTCACGCTGATCGTGCCCGCCGTGGCCGTCACGCTCGTCTTCTTCGCCATCCTGTTCGGCGTGCCGGAGTCCGAGCCGGTGCCGGGCAGACGACTGGATGCGGTGGGCTTCACCATCCTGACGCTCGGCCTCCTGCTGATCACCTCGGGCCTCACGTTCCTGCGCATCAACGGAGTCGGCACCTGGTGGGTCTGGGTGCTGATCGCGGTCGGCGTGCTCACGTTCATCCCGTTCGGCCGCTGGGAACTGAAGCAGGACGACCCGGCGATCGACCTGCGGGTGCTTCGCCGCCCGAACATGTGGCCCGTGCAGCTCACGGCCGGTCTCATCGGCATCAGCCTGCTGGGCGCGCAGGCCCCGCTCAGCACCTTCGCGGGCACAGACCCGGTGAACGGCTACGGGCTCGGTCTGTCGGCCGGTCAGCGCAGCATCCTGATCGGCGCATACCTGATCTCGATGATCGTCGGCGCCGTGCTGTTCCCCGTGGTGTCGTCGTGGCTGAGTCCCCGGGTGACCCTGATCGTCGCCGCGTTCCTGGTGGGAATCGGCTACCTGCTGTTCCTGCCGTTCCACGCGGAGACGTGGCAGGTGTTCACCAACATGGCGATCGCGGGCATCGGCTCCGGGGCGCTGGTCGGCGCGCTCCCGGCGGCGGCCGCCGCGGCTGCTCCGCGCGGCCAGACCGGGATCGCCACGGCCCTCACCAACACGACCAAGACCATCGGCGGCTCGTTCGCCTCCGCCGTCTTCGGCGTCGTCCTGCTGACCGGGGCCGCGACCGTCACGGCGACGGCGGCCAGCCTGTTCGGGTACATGCTCGTGTGGACCATCTGCGGGCTCGGCGCCATCGTCGCCGCCGTGCTGCTCTTCTTCGTGCCCAAGCTCGCCTTCGCCGACGCCGACGCGGGCGCGGAGCCCGAGCCGGACGCCGTCGCGGCGGAGTCGCCGGTGATCTGACCACGCCGCAAACGCGAGATGCCAGCAACAGTCGCGAATCGTCCGGGATTCGGCACAGTTACTGGCATCTCGTCGATGCGGTGCGGCGGCGGCTAGGCGCGCGCTGCCTCCACGACGGAGCGGGCGGCCGTCAGGCCGGCCTGCAGGTCGGTCTTCAGGTCGTCGATGTTCTCGAGGCCGACCGAGAGGCGCACCAGGCCGGGCGTGACGCCGGCGGTGAGCTGCTGCTCGGGGGTCAGCTGCGAGTGCGTGGTCGACGCCGGGTGGATGACCAGGCTGCGCACGTCGCCGATGTTGGCGAGGTGGCTGAACAGGCTGAGGTTGTCGACGAGCGCGCGGCCCGCATCCACCCCGCCCTTGAGCTCGAACGAGAGCACGGCGCCGACGCCCTTGGGGGCGTACCTGTTGGCCGCCGCGTACCAGGGGCTGGTGGGCAGCCCCGAGTAGTTGACGCTTGCGACATCCGGGTGGTTCTCGAGGAACTCGGCGATCTCCTGGGCGTTCTGCACGTGGCGCTCGACGCGCAGCGACAGGGTCTCGATGCCCTGGATGAGCTGCCACGCGCTGGCCGGGGCGATGGCCGCTCCGAGGTCGCGGAGCAGCTGGACGCGCGCCTTGATGATGTATGCGAGGCCGTCGCCGACCGCAGCCGTGTACACCGCGCCGTGGTACGACGGGTCCGGCTGGGTGAGGCCGGGGAACTTCTCCGCGTTCTCGGTCCAGGCGAACTTTCCTCCGTCGACGATCACGCCGCCGATGACCGTCCCGTGTCCGCCGAGGAACTTGGTGGCGGAGTGCACGACGATGTCCGCGCCGTGCTCGAACGGGCGGATGAGGTACGGGGTCGCGATGGTGTTGTCCACGATCAGCGGGACACCGGATTCGTGGGCGACGTCCGCGACCAGCGCGATGTCGAGGATGTTGATCTTCGGGTTGCCGATGGTCTCCGCGAAGAACAGCTTGGTGTTCGGGCGGACGGCGCGGCGCCACTCGTCGGCGTCGTCCTGGTTCTCCACGAACGTGGTCTCGATGCCGAGCTTGGCGAGGGTGTACTTGAAGAGGTTGTACGTCCCGCCGTAGATCGAGCTGGACGACACGATGTGGTCGCCGGCCTGCGCGATGTTCAGCACGGCGAAGGTCTCCGCGGCCTGGCCGGAGGCGACGAGGAGAGCGCCTGTGCCCCCTTCGAGCGCGGCGACGCGCTCCTCGACGACGGCCTGCGTCGGGTTCTGGATGCGCGTGTAGATGTTGCCGAACTCGGCGAGCGCGAACAGGTTCTTGGCGTGCTCCGCGTTGTTGAACACGTACGAGGTGGTCTGGTAGATCGGCGTGGCGCGAGCATTGGTCACCGGGTCGGGTGCTGCACCGGTGTGGATCTGCTTGGTCTCGAACTGCCAGTCGGCGGCGTCGGTCATGGCTCACTCCTTCGGGTGGATGCGTGTCGAGCGGTCTGCCACCGCCTCAACAGCAGGCTAGACGCGCGGGCAGGTGCGGGCAATGCGCGCGCAACATGCCGTAATCCGTGAAGAATAGGCGCATGAGCGTGAGACGGGTCGTTGTGACGGGTGCCAGTTCCGGGATCGGGGAGGCGGCCGTCCGGCTGTTCCGGTCGCACGGGTGGGATGTGGTCGGGGTGGCCCGCAGGGCGGACCGGCTCTCCGCACTGGCCGAGGAGACCGGCGCCGATGTCTTCGCCGCCGACCTCACCAGGCAGGAGGACGTGGATGCGCTGCGCTCCCACCTCGAGGCGACCGGCCCCATCCACGCGCTCGTCAACAACGCGGGAGGCGCGCGCGGCCTCGACTCCGTCGAGAAGTCGGACGTGGACGACTGGGTGTGGATGTACGAGATCAACGTCATCGCGACCAAGCGCGTCATCACCGCGCTGCTCCCCCTGCTGAGGGAGGGCGCGCGGCAGACAGGCCACGCCGACATCCTGAACCTCACCTCGATCGCCGGGCACACGGCGTACGTGGGAGGCGGAGGGTACAACGCGGCGAAGTTCGCCGAGCACGCCCTCACCGAGGTGCTGCGGCTGGAACTGAACGGCGAGCCCATCCGGGTGATCGAGGTCGCGCCGGGCATGGTGGCGACCGAGGAGTTCTCTCTGGTCCGGTTCGGCGGAGACAAGCAGAAACGGGATGCGGTCTACGAGGACGTGCCGGAGCCGCTGTCGGCCGACGACGTGGCGGCGACCATCGTGGATGCGCTGGAGCGGCCACGGCATGTCGACCTCGACCTGATCGTGATCAAACCGGTGGCACAGGCCGCGCCGTACCGGTTCCACAAGGGCGAGCTGCGGGTCGACGGCGACTGAGATGGCGGGCGACGAGAGCAGGAGGACCGTCTGGGAGGACCGGACGGCGTGGCCGCTGCTCGTCGCCAGCGTGCTGTTCCTCGTCGCGTACTCGTGGTCGATCCTGCAGCCGTCGCGCCCGGCGTGGCTGGGCGCGCTGCTCAACGGCGTGCTGTTCGTCGTGTGGGTTGCCTTCCTCGTCGACTACGTCGTGCGGCTGGTGCTGAGCCGGCAGAAGTGGCTGTTCGTCAGGAAGAACCCCATCGACCTGGCCTCCGTGCTGTTCCCCGTCGCCCGGCCGTTCCGGCTGCTGCGCGAACTGCACCGCATCCCGTTGCTGCGCGGCCGGTCGCCGTCGCACGTGCGCAGGCGGGTGCTGATCGTGGCCGCGACGACGGTGGTGATGTTCGTCTACGTCATCGCGCTGGCGGTCTACCAGGCGGAGCGGTATGCGCCGCACGCCACGATCGTGAGTTTCGGCGACGCGGTGTGGTGGGCGTGCGTCACGATGGCGACGGTCGGCTACGGCGACTTCGTGCCGGTGACCATCGCCGGTCGTATCCTGGCCGTCGTGCTGATGATCGGCGGCATCGCCATCGTCGGCACGGCGAGCGCGACGATCGTGTCGTACATCAACGAGCAGTCGCAGCGCCTGCGCCCGCCGAAGGACCACGAGCAGCACGACGAGCACGAGCCGGAGCACCAGCCGGACGAGCCCGCGTAACACGCACGCCCTCCCTCCCGCACTGAGCCAGTATGGAGACATGGAGTGGCAGACATCCGCCGATACGGCCCCGTCGAGTTTCATCACGGACGCCCAAGCGAGGTCGCTCCTCGGCAAGCCTCCGGCGAGTGGGGCCTGGAAGGAGTCGGACCCCGAGGGTTCCCGCTCGTTCGTCGGCATCGGCGAGTTCGCCTTCGAGAGCGGGCAGCGCATCCCGTATGTGCGCGTCGCGTACGAGACCTGGGGCACGCTGTCCGCTGAACGCGACAACGCCGTGCTCGTGCTGCACGCCCTCACCGGCGACAGCCACGCGGTCGGCAGCGCCGGCCCTGGACACCCGACCGCCGGGTGGTGGCAGGGCATCATCGGGCCGGGCAAGGCGATCGACACCGACCGGTTCTTCGTGGTCGTGCCGAACATGCTCGGCGGCTGCCAGGGGACGACCGGGCCCGCCTCCATCGCCCCGGACGGCACGGAGTGGGGTCCGCGGTTCCCGTTCACGAGCATCCGGGACCAGGTGAACGCGCAGGCCGCGTTCGCAGACGCGATCGGCATCGACCGCTGGGCGGCCGTGGTCGGCGGTTCGATGGGCGGGATGCAGGCGCTCGAGTGGGCGGTCAGCTACCCGGAGCGCGTCGAACGGCTCGCCGTCATCGCCGCTCCCCCGTTCTCCACGGCCGACCAGATCGCACTCAACTCCGTGCAGATCGAGGCGGTGCGCACCGACCCGCTGTTCCGCGGCGGCCTCTACTACGACGCCGGAGACGGCAACGGGCCGCACCAGGGTCTCGCGCTCGCCCGCCGCATGGCGCTGATCAGCTACCGCAGCTCCTCCGAGCTGAACGGACGGTTCGAGCGCACATGGCAGAGCGAGATCAGCCCGCTCGGCGACAACGGGCGCTTCGCCGTGGAGTCGTACCTCGACTTCCACGGGAACAAGTTCACCAGGCGCTTCGACGCGAACAGCTACATCACCCTGGTGCAGGCGATGAACTCGCACGACATCGGCCGCGACAGGGGCGGGCTGGCCGCCGCCCTGGCACGCGTCACCGCGCGCACCCTGGTGGTCGGCATCGACAGCGACCGGCTGTTCCCCGTCGAGGGACAGCAGCAGATCGCCGCGCACCTCCCCGCCACCATCGACGGAACGGAGCCGGTCGTAATAGAGTCGGACTTCGGGCATGACGGATTCCTCATCGAGGACGATGCCGTGAGCGATCAGCTGCGCAGGCTGTTCGCCGCCTGAGCGGAACGGAGGAGCATGTCGCGCATCCAGAAGGAGCGTGATCGTCTCCTCGCGATGACGGCGAGGAACATCGGCCTCACTGCGACTGCGACCTCCCTGCTCTGCCTGAGCATCCCGGGCACCCTCCCACTTCCGCTGTATCTGGCGGCCGTCGTGCTGCTCGCCTGTCTCGCGTACGCGCAGTTCCAGCTGGCGTCGCTGGCGCACACCGAGGTGTGGGTGGTGGTGATCGTCGTCGCTGGCGCGGCGATCGTCCTGCTCAACCTGCTCCCGGATGTGCCCCTCGGCCCCGCGGCGCTCAGCGCTGTCGGGATGATCGCGGGAGCGGCCGTCGCGAGCGTCGCCATCCCGACCGTGACCTCGCGCGGGAGGGTCGGGCTGCTGGTCGGCGCCTCCGTCGTCACCCTCGCGGCCGAGTCCGCAACGCTCGTGCTCACCGACTCCCAGCGGGGCGAGCCGCTGATCTTCACGGTCGCAGGATGGGTCGCCCTCACCGCCACCGGCGTGTGGCTGTCGCGCACCGTTCCCCGCACGCTGACGCGCATCTCGACGATGAGCCGCGCATACCGGGTCGAGCGCCAGGCGAGCGAGACGGAGGCGCGTCGCCGCCAGGGGGCGCGGCTGCTGCACGACACGGTGCTGGCGACCCTGACGCTGCTCGCGCACTCCGGCGTCGGCGTCAGCGCGGGCGCGCTCCGCGAGCAGGCCGGCGAGGATGCTGCACTGCTCCGCCAGCTGCGGCTCGGCTTCACCCCGGACCCCACCCGCTCCGGCGACTACAAGCTCAAGCCGGTCGAGGAGTCGACGCTCGGCAACACGCTCGAGTCCGTCAAGCAACGCTTCCGCAGGATGGGCCTCGAAGTGAACTGGCACGGCACGGGTCAGGTGCTGCTGCCGAGCGACATCCTGGATGCGTTCCTGCTGGCGCTCGGCGAGTGCCTGGAGAACGTGCGCAGGCACTCCGGCGTCAACGAGGCGCACGTCACGATCACCGACGACGAGACGACGGTGCGCGCGATGGTCACCGACTCCGGCAAAGGCTTCGACGTGAGCACGATCGAACAGGGCAGGCTCGGCTTCACCGAGTCGATCGTCGCCCGGCTGAGGGAGGTGGGCGGCAACGCCCGCCTGTTCTCCTCGCCGGGCAGCGGCACGACCGTCGTCCTCGAGGTGCCGAAATGACCCGCACCACGGAGGAGACCCTGTCCAGGCGCGTCGGCAGCGACAGCGAACGGGATGCGCTCGGCCGCGCCAGGCTCGACATCGGCTTCAATGTGGCCGCCTTCGCCCTCATCGCGTTCCAGCTGGCCGTGATGCTGATCAACCTGGGCAGCTACACCGCCC
The DNA here is from genome assembly GCF_002105485.1 of Leifsonia sp. NCR5. Classification (NCBI taxonomy): domain Bacteria; kingdom Bacillati; phylum Actinomycetota; class Actinomycetes; order Micrococcales; family Microbacteriaceae; genus Leifsonia; species Leifsonia sp. NCR5. Next base: position 46,870 of record NZ_NCSR01000014.1, on the reverse strand, counting down.
TGCCGCTCTCGCTGGCGGCGTGGGCGGGGCTGCTCGTCACCCTCGTCGCCGCCGTGATCGTGCGGCCGCGCCTGCCGGACGAACTGCCCAACGGGATGTTCTACACGGCCATCGCGATCTGGGCGGCGGTCGTCGCCCTCGACGTGGTGGGGACCTGGGCTCCCGGCGACACCGGCGCGCAGCCGACCGCCGCCGTCGCCGTCGGGTCCGCGCTGCTGCTCTGCGTGGCCGCGCGTCCCCCGTCGGACATCGTCATCGCATCCATCGGCCTGGGCGTCGTGCTCGCGGGCGAGTTCGCCCTCCGCGGCCAGCACGACCTCTCCGCGCTCGGGCCGGCGTTCGTCACCATCGCGCTGAGCGTCGCTCCCCCGCTGCTCGGCGTGCAGATCGTGCGGTCGCTGCGCACGCTCATCCAGTTGGAGCTCGACCTCGTGCAGGTGCAGAGCACGGTCTCCTCCCCCGGATACGCGGTCGGGATGCTCGCCTCCGAGGAGCTGGCCAGGCTCGACCTCGCCGCAGAGCGCCTGCTCGACGGCGTCGCGAGCGGACGCACCACCCTGCCGCTGAACGAGGAGACGGCGTCTGCGGCGTCGAGCATCGCCACCGAGCTGCGCTTGCACCTCATCCAGGGCCGCAAGGAGACCTGGCTGTACCACGCCGTGACGGAGTCCGCGCTGCTCGGACCGGCGGTGGCGCTGACCGACAGCGAGGGGCTCGCCGCTGCGCTCACCCGCGATCAGCGCGACGGGCTGCTGACCGCGGTGTGGCTGCTGATCAGCGATCCGGTGCGGCAGGGAGCGTCCCAGCCGCGCAGTCTGACGCTCGACCTCAGCCGTCCCAGCGCGCCAGAGCACGGCGACCCCAATCCGGGTGCCAGAATATCGATCGTGATTTCGACCACCGGTGTGCCGCGAAACGGGGTGGACCCCGCCGCATGGCAAGCTATCCGTAAGGTGGGCCGGTACGTCGAGACCTTCGCGGGATCGACGCTGCGCATCGAGATCACCAGTGTGAGCGACAGCTCGGCCGATCTCGCCTGACAGCAGCACCGTCGGCTCCCTCTACCGTCAAGAAAGGCAGCCCGTGACCGAGGCACCTCCCATCAGAATCGCGATCGTCGACGATCACAAGATGCTGCTCGGGGCACTGACCGAGTGGATCCGCAACGCCGCGGACGACATCCGGATGGTCGCAGCCGTAGCCAGCTGGCCCGAACTCCTCACGCACCCCGAGTTCCCCGTCGACGTCGTCCTGCTCGACCTCGACCTCAAAGACAACATCCCCGTCTCGCTGAAGCTCTCGACCCTGAAGACCACCGGCGTCCGCACCGTCCTGATGAGCACGTACTCCGAGCCCGCCGTGGTGCGCGAGGCCATCGCGGCCGGCGCGCTCGGCTACCTGGTGAAAAGCGAGGACGCGGAGATGATCGTCGAGGCGATCCGCGCCGCCCGCAAGGGCGAGTCGTTCATCTCGGCCGAGCTCGACCTCGCGCTGAACTCGGGAGAGGTCGGCGGCGCGCCCAAGCTGAGCGCGCAGGAGCGCCGCGTGATGGCGCTGTACGGCGCAGGCGAGCCGGTGAAGGCCGTCGCCTTCCAGCTCGGCATCTCCGACGAGACCGCCAAGAGCTACCTCAAGCGCATCCGCGAGAAGTACCGCGTGGCCGGGTACGACGTCGGCACGAAGGTGGCCCTCCGCAAGCGCGCCATCCAAGACGGCATCCTGCTGCAGAACGACTGACGTGTCCGTGAGGAGCGGCGCGGTGCTCGGCGACGTGCTCGCCGAGCTCGCGGCTCTCGAAGACCCCCGCGTCCGCGCCGTCAACGAACGGCACGGGGACGACCACGGCGTCAACCTCACGAAGCTGCGCGCTGTCGCGAAGAACGTGGGAACGGACCCCGCCCTCGCCGCGGAGCTGTGGGACACCGGCGGCACGGCGGCGCGCCTGGTCGCCATCCTGATCGGCCGTCCTCGTGAATACACCGCCGCCGACCTGGATGCCATGATCCGGGATGCGCGCGTGCCCAAAGTGCACGACTGGCTGATCTCTTACGTGGTGAAGAAGAGCAGGCACGCCGAGGAGCTGCGCGTTTCGTGGCTGGCCGACGACGATCCCGTGGTGGCGAGCGCCGGCTGGGCGCTGACCAGCGACCGCGTCGCGAAGAACCCGGACGGCCTCGACCTCCCCGGCCTGCTCGACACCATCGAGGCCGAACTGAAGGACGCCCCCGACCGCCTGCAGTGGTCGATGAACGAGTGCCTGGCGACCATCGGCATCCACGACGGCGCGTTGCGCGCCAGAGCGATGGCCATCGGCGAACGCCTCGGAGTGCTCAAGGACTACCCGACGCCGCCTGGCTGCACCTCGCCGTACGCCCCGCTGTGGATCGCGGAGCTCGTCCGGCGCCGCGAGCAGGCGTAGCGGCGCAGGCGGCTTCGGCCTCCGCGGCCTCCGCCGCTCAGTCCACCGGCAGCGGGTCTGGGCGCTGCGCGTGCACCACGCCGGTGTCGACGCCGCGGCGCTCGCGCGAGCGGTCGATCGAGAACGACACGACCGCGAGCGCGATCCCGGCGACGCAGAGGATCGCGCCGACCACCACCGGCGACAGGTAGCCGAAGCCCGCCGCGATCGTCAGGCCGCCGAGGTACGCTCCCGCCGCGTTCGCGATGTTGAGGGCGGAGTGGTTGAGGGCTGCCGCGATCGACTGGCTCTCGTGCGCCACATCCATCAGCCTGGTCTGGATGGTCGGGGACATCGCACAGCAGGCGGCCGAGATCACGAACAGCGACACGAGCAGCCCCACCACCGTGGAGGCGGTGAAGTAGAGCGCGCCGAGGCCGAGCAGCAGGATGACGAAGAACGCGAGCATCCCGGGTTTGAGGGCGCGGTCGGCGACGCGTCCGCCAATCAGGTTGCCGACCGTCATCCCGAGGCCGATCAGGATGAGCACCAGCGGCACCGCCGACTCTTTCAGCCCGGTGATGGTCGTCACCATCGGCGCGACATACGTGTACACCGCGAAGAAGCCACCGAATCCGATGGCACCGATGAGGAGCGCCAGCCAGACCTGCAGGCGGCTGAACGCCTTCAGCTCGTTCGCCATCGTCGCCTTCGGGTTGCCCGCCTGCCAGGGCACGAGTGTGGCCACCGCGACGAACGTGAGAGCGAAGATCCCCGCGACCACGAGGTATGCGGCACGCCAGCCGTGCGTCTGCCCCAGCCAGGTGATCAGAGGGACGCCGATCACGTTCGCGATCGTCAGGCCGGAGAGCACGAACGCCACGCCCTGCCCGCGCTTGCCCGGCCCCATCAGCGACGCGGCCACGAGGGAGGCGATCCCGAAGTATGCGCCGTGCGGCAGCGCGCTGATGAACCGGGCCACCAGCACCAGCTGGAAGGTCGGCGCGAGCGCGGACGCGACCGTGCCGAGGGTGAACGCGACGAGCAGCCAGAGCAGCAGCTGCTTGCGCGGCAGCCGGGCGGCGAACGCCGCGATGGTCGGGGCGCCGACCACAACGCCGAGCGCGTACGCCGAGATCGCCCAGCCCGCCTGCGCGTTCGCGTCGGACGGGGAGGCCGCGTAGACGGCGGGCAGCAGGTCGTGGGCGATGTTCGGCAGCAGCCCCATCGCGACGAACTCGGTCGAGCCGATGCCGAAGCCGCCGAGGGCGAGCGCGAGCAGCGCCAGCCTGGTGCGCGCAGGAGTGAGTCGGGGTGTGGAGGTCTGGGTGGTCGGGGCGGCGCTCACGCGCTCGGCCCGGAAAGCGTCGGGGTCACCCGAAAATCCTATATCGAATCGTTTCGAGCGGTGACACCAGTGACGCGCTCCTCCGGATGCGCGCCCAACCCCTCCAGCTCGCTGAACAGCTCGTCGGTCGCCTCCTGGTCGTCCTCCTCCCGGCCGGCGACGCCCGCGCGGATCGCTCCGACCACGGCGACGATCACGAACCCGAGCAGCGGGCCGAGCACCAGGATCGCCACGACGGCGACCACCGGCCAATACAGGTAGAACGCCACGACGATGGGAAGCACCCAGTCCGACACGGTCACGGCGTCACGCCTCGCGGTCGAGCGCCGCTTCGAGCCGCTCGACCTTGCCGGAGAGCTCCCCGGTGTAGCCCGGCCGGATGTCCGCCTTCAGCACGAGCGACACCCGTGTGCCGAACGCGGCGACGGCCTCCGTCGCCCGTTTGACGACGTCGAACACCTCATCCCACTCGCCCTCGACGGTGGTGAACATCGCGTCGGTGTGGTTCGGCAGCCCGGACTCGCGCACGATCCGCACCGCTGCGGCGACCGCATCGTGCACGGAGGCGTCCGGCCCCTCTCCCCCACTCGGTGCGACAGAGAACGCGACCAGCATGATTCCTCCTCGCGCAGCCGCTGCACTCCGGCCGCGACTACAGCCTAGCCACCGGGTCGGCCGATGGCTCCTGCTTCGGAGCGCGGAACGGCCACGCGTGCTGCGGCAGCGAGTCCGCATCGGCCTCCGTGCCGCGCGGCCCGCGCCAGAGCGCCGCGATCGCCCAGCCCAGCACCACGAAATACATCAGGTTGCGCACGGTGAGCACCGCGACCATCGCGGGATGCACGCTGAGCAGCCAGTCGTAGAGGTACGGGTAGATGAGCTGCGTGAGCGCCGCCGTGACGGTCACCAGGGTGGCCGGGATGCGGAACCCGCGCCCCTGGTACACCAGCCCGAGCACCACCGGCACCGCCAGCCAGGCGACGTACTGCGGCGAGCCGACCTTGTTGAACGCGATGAAGGCGCTGACCAGCGCCAGCGTCAGCTCGGGCAGGATGCGCGTGACCGGCGTGCCCCTCCGCACCGCCCGGATCCCGATCAGCGCGACGACCACCGAGCAGACGGCGAGCAGCGGGTTCATCAGCGATGCCGCCGTGACGCTGCCTGCGCCGGTGACCTGGAAGGTGAGGATGTCCCTGTCGTAGTACACGACGGCATCCGGCACGTGGAAGGCGGCCTGCCACATCCAGATCGTGCTGACCGGCGCCTCGATCTGCAGCCCGCGGCCGGTCTGCGCCGTGATGAAGCTGAGCACGTGCATCCCGGCCCCGAAGATGAGCGGGACGATCACGATCACCAGGCTGGTCACCGCGGCGGTGACGACGATGCGCCACCTGCTACGCAGGGCGATCACGGCGGCCACGATGAGCGCGGCGGGCCAGACCTTGATCCAGGTGGCGACGGTGAGCGTGACGACGGCGGCGCGCTCGTGCAGCGTCAGCCAGAGCAGCCCGACGATGGCGAGCGCGACGGAGACGGCGTCGAGGCGTCCGACGGCGATCGGACCGAGCAGCAGGAGGAAGGCGAGCCACCACCAGCCTGCGGCCAGCCGCCTGCGCTCCCTGCCGCCGATCAGCACGGCGAACGCAGCCGCATCCACCAGCAGCACCAGGGTGAGCCAGCCGCCGACATAGTTGTCCGCCCCGGCCAGCAGCGGCAGCATGATCGGGACGAGGGCGGCGAACGGGTAGACCCAGTCCGTGCTCACGCCGACGATGGAGGTGCCCTGCGCGGCCAGCTGCGCCCACGGCTTGTAGACGAGGTAGACGTCGCCGAGGCCCATCCCGTTGCCGTGCAGTGCGAGCCCGCCGAGCAGCAGGTGCACGGAGAGGAAGGCGATCCACAGGCTGAGCGGGCTGGCGGCGACGCGCCGCAGCGTGCTCGGGGACGCCGGAGCAGGAACCCGTGTCGCCTCGATCCCCATGCGGTCATCGTAGCGGCCCACTCCCCCCTCCTGCCGCTCCGACGGGATGCGCGGCCGACGATCCAGGCACTCCATCGAACACTCTCAGGAAGTCGACATGCCCGTTCCATACGCTCGATGACATGTCACCTTTACGGACCTCGTCGAAAGTCTGGATCGGCGTCGCAGCCGGAGTGCTCGTGCTCGGGGTGGCAGCGGCCATCGCCGGCCCGTACGTCTACCGCGACCTGATCTCCGCGCCTCCCGCCGCCGTCCCGACCATCTCGCTCACGCCGGACCCGGATGCGAAGACCACCATCGACACCTCCGACCTGAGCGGCGCGTGGACGGTTGGCGACGGGTCGTTCGCCGGGTACCGCGTGAAGGAGGTGCTCAACGGCGTCGACGTCACCGTCACCGGGCGCACGGAGAAGGTCACGGGCGACCTCACGGTCGACGGCCTCACGCTGACCGCGGCGACCGTGACCGTGGATGTGGCGAGCATCGCCACCGACGAGCCGGCCCGCGACAGCTACTTCCGCTCGACGGCGCTGCAGACGGACAGGTATCCGACCGCCACCTTCACGCTCACCCAGCCGGTGACCGCAGACGGCGCACCGAAAGCCGGTGCCGTCCAGACGCTGAAGGCGACGGGCGACCTCACCATGCACGGCGTGACCAAGACGGTGACGGCGGACCTCCAGGTGGCCCTGAACGGCAACGGCGGCACGCTGACGGGCAGCATCCCCGTCACGTTCTCCGACTACGGGGTGGATGCGCCGAGCCTCGGCTTCGTGACGGTGGAGAAGACCGGTTCCGTCGAGTTCCTGCTCACCGTGAAGAAGGGCTGACGCCTCCGTCGTCCAGGAGCTCCCTGACCGCATCCGGGAGCGCCTCGGCGATGTCGAGCGCGACGATCGGGCCACCCCTCGACGCAGCCGTGCCCGCCCTGCCGTGCAGGTATGCGGCGGTCGCCGCCAGGGCGGCCACCGTGGGCGCGGGCGCCTGGGCGATCTCGTCGGCGTGCGTCGCCACGAGGGCGCCGAGTACCCCGCCCAGCACGTCGCCGCTGCCGGCCGTTGCGAGCCACGCCGGTCCGGCGGTGACCGCGTAGCGCGCGCCGTCCGGCCCGGCGACGTAGGTGGTGTGGCCTTTCAGCAGCACGGTGACACCGAGGCTCTCACTCGCCCGCACGGCCCAGCCGGCCGGGTCGGCTGCGATGTCGTCCGCCGTGACGGCATCGGAGTCGTCGTCGGCCGCGCCGGCGAGCACCCCGGCGAGTTCGCGGTAGTGCGGGGTGATGACGACGGGGCCGGTGGCGCGGTGGACGAGGTCGAGCGCGCCGGCGTCTATCACGACGGGAGTGCCGTCGGCGAGCGCCGCCTCGAGGCGGTGGGCGTCGTCGGCCGGGCGCTGGGACGCATCCATCCCCGAACCGATCAGCCAGGCCTGCACCCTGCCGGGAGCCGTGACAGCCTCCGGCCGCCTGCGCAGCACCTCGGCGGCAGCGCCCTTCGCGCCGAGGTAGCGGATCATCCCGAGCCCGGTGCGCGCTGCGGCCTCGACGCCGAGGACGGCTGCTCCGGGGTACAGGTCGGAACCGGTGACGACGCCGAGCACGCCGCGCGTGTACTTGTCGCTGGCCTCGCCGGGCACCGCGATCCAGGGCTCGCTCTCCACAGCTCCCCAGTTCTGCCAGTTGTCCACCGTTCCTCCGTTCGCCGCCGACCGTTCGCTCACTCCACGATAGGTTCAAGAGGAAGGAAAGAGGTCGGTTCTATGGGTATCAGCATCCCGGGCAAGGTCATCGTGTTCGACTACGGCGAGGTCATCTCCACATCGCCGTCCGAGGCGGACAGGGAGCAGCTGGCCGGTCTGGCCGGCGGGGACTCCGAGGTGTTCTGGCCGGCGTACTGGCGGCATCGCGACGCGCTCGACCAGGGCACGCTGAGCATCCAGCAATACTGGCGCGGCATCGAGAGGGAGCTGGGCGAGCAGTGGGGGGATGCGAAGATCCACCGGCTCTGGCTGGCCGACTTCCGCAGCTGGCTGAGCATCGACCACGACACCCTGGACGTGCTGGTCGACCTGCACGAGGGCGGCACGCGGATGGCGCTGCTGTCGAACGCGGGCAGGGACTTCGGCTCGTACTTCCGGCACGGCACCCTCGGCGACCTGTTCGAGCAGGTGTTCGTCAGTGGTGAGCTCGGCACCATCAAGCCGAGTGCGGAGATCTTCGAGCACGTCATGCGCGAACTGGGCATCACCCCGGCCGAGATGGTCTTCATCGACAACAAAGAGGTCAACGTGCGCGGTGCGGAAGACCTCGGCATCGCCGGTCATGTGTTCACGACGGGTTCCGACCTGCGGGCATATCTCGAAGCGCTGGCGGCTTAGAACCAGCATGGCAACACTTTTCGACCCGTTGACCCTGCGCGACGTCACGGTCCGCAACCGCATCTGGACCTCGCCGATGTGTCAGTACTCTGTGCTCGACGAATCGGGCATCCCGCAGACCTGGCACCTCGTGCACCTCGGCTCCTTCGCCACCGGAGGAAGCGGACTCGTCATCACCGAGGCCACCGCGGTGAACGCCGAGGGACGCATCTCGCCGCGCGACACCGGCATCTGGACCGACGAGCAGCGCGACGCGTGGAAGCCGATCGCCGCGTTCATCGCCTCGCAGGGCGCCGTGCCGGGCATGCAGCTCGCTCACGCCGGCCGCAAGGCGTCGAGCTGGCCCGCGTGGGGCTACGAAGACCGCACCGGCAGCGTCCCGCCCTCCGAGGGTGGCTGGCGCACGGTCGCCCCATCCTCCGTCGCGTTCGGCGACATGGACACCCCGGCCGAGCTCCTCCCCTCCGGCATCGACAAGATCGTCGACGACTTCCGCTCAGCGGCCCGCCGCGCCGTCGACGCCGGATTCGAAGTGCTCGAAGTGCACGCCGCCCACGGCTACCTGCTGCACCAGTTCCTCTCCCCCATCGCCAACAAGCGCACAGACGAATACGGCGGAAGCCTGGAGAACCGCGCGCGGTTGCTCCTGCGCATCGTCGAGGCCGTGCGCGCCGAGGTCGGCGACGGCGTACCCCTGTTCGTCCGGTTCTCCGGCAGCGACTGGACCCCCGGCGGCTGGGACGAGCAGCAGACCGCGACGGTCGCCGGCTGGGCCCAGGATGCGGGAGCCGACTTCTTCGACATCTCCAGCGGCGGCATCCAGAGCGGCATCCGCATCCCGCTGGAGCCCGGCTACCAGGTGCCGTTCGCCGAGCACGTGCGGTCGTCCGCAGAGGTGGAGGTGAGTGCCGTCGGCCTCATCACCACACCGGAGCAGGCGGCCGAGATCGTGGAGAGCGGCAGGGCGGACGCCGTCATGCTGGCACGCGAACTGCTCCGCGACCCGCACTTCCCGCTCCGCGCTGCGCACGAGCTGGGCTACGAGGTGGACTTCTGGCCGCCGCAGTACCTCCGCGCTCGCTGGCGCCGGTAGTCCAGGCGCGCAACTGAACGCGGCGGCGGCGCATCCGGGTGGGATGCGCCGCCGCCGTGTCAGCTCACTTCAGGTGCCGGACGAAGAACCGGGCGGCGTCATCGCCGGCGTGCGCCGGGACGCCCCGATGTCCGCCCAGGTTGGCCTGCAGCGTCTTCTCGGTGGAGCCGAAGGCGTCGAACAGGTCGAGGGCGAGCTGCCGGTCGTTGCCTTCGTCGTCCCACTGCAGCAGCACGTGCAGTGGGATCGTGATGCGATGGGCCTCGTCGAACATCGAGAGCGGCACGTAGCTGCCGGCGAAGAGCCCGGCAGCCGCGATACGCGGTTCGACGAGAGCCAGCCGCATGGCGATGGCGATCACGCCGCCGGAGATCGCGACGGGGCCGCCGATCTCCGGGAGCGCCAGCAGTGCATCCAGTGTCATCTGCCATTCGGGGACGGCAGCCTCCACCAGCGGGAGGACCAGCCTGTCGACGATCCCGTCGACGGGCTCTCCCGCCGATAGTGCCGCGTGCAGGTCGGCGCGGGCCTGCTCGGCCTCCGCCGTGCGCGGGCGGTCCCCGCTGCCCGGCAGCTCGATGGTGGCCGTTGCGATGCCGCTCGCGGCGGCGCTCCTGGCGCGTCCGAGCAGCCGCTGGTACATCATCCCGAGCCCGCCGGGATGCCCGAGCAGGATCAGCGGTGCCGGTGTGGATGCGTCGGCGGACGGCGGCGTCCAGAGGATGCCGGGGATGTCGCCGATGGTGAATTCGCGTTCGAGGATCTCGTCCGCGGTGCCGTCGTCAAGACGGTGATGTGTTGTGAAGGGGAGGTTCATGGTCGTGCCTTTCGGGAGTGCTCAGCTGATGGCGCTCCCGGGCGACCTACCGCCCGACCGTGACCCCAGGAAGGAGCACCCACGTCGATTCGTTCACGGGTACCACCTCCTCTGTCCGTCGTCCGGTCCTCGCACACCCTAGCAGTGGCTAGCCGTCGAGCGCGATGACCGCGTGCACGACGGGTGCGTGGCGCCGGGCGTCTGCGTCGTCCCATCGGCCGAGCAGGTGCAGCGTCGCCATCCGGAACACCAGCGCGCGCAGCAGCAGCTGCCGCCACCGGCCGATGCCGAAGTCCTCCGCCAGCCGCTTCACCGGATGCGCGTGCCAGCACACGGCGTCGGCCACGGCTACCGCGGCGGAGAACCCCGCCGGCCGCCAGTACGGCGCCCAGTCGATCACCGCGGGAGGGCGCCCCGGCGCGAACAGCACGTTGCCCAGCAGGTCGGCGTGGACGACCTGGCTCGGCGCATCCACGCCGCGGTACTCGGCGGCGAGCGCCGCCAGCAGCGGGTCGGCAGCCAGCAGCGCCGCGTCGCGGTCCGGCTCGCCCCACGCCAGCAGGTCTGCGCGCGCCCAGGCATGCTCCGCCCGCGCGATGAACCCCGGCTCCGGATGCCCCGCCAGCGCCTCCTGGAACGCCAGGCCGGCGCGCACGACGTCCCCCACCCTCGTCGGATCCGCCGCGCCGGGCACCCACCGCAGCGCCTCCCAGCCGTCGCGGATCCACTCGCCTGCGTCGTCGCGGAGCGGAGTGGGCACGGTGAACGCCGACGACTCCGGCAGGCGCGACAGCGCCTCCGACTTCCACGTCGTCTCCTCGTCCGGCTCCGCAGGGCGCAGCACGACGTCACCGGCACGCCAGGTCAGGCCGCGGCCGCCGGGGAGCAGCACGGGCACGCCCGACACGCCGAACGCGCGCAGCACCTCCCGGGCAGGCGGGAGTGCCGCATCCACCCGGTGCGGCTACCGGACGGCGTCCTCCGCCGACGCGTGCACCTCAGCGGGATGCACGCGCGCGGTCTGCCGTCGTACCCGGGTAGCTCAGGAGCGCTGCGAGATGCAGAGGATGTTCCCTTCGCTGTCCGTGAACCACGCCGCCCGCTCTTCCGCGTTCGTCGCGATCCCGTTCTCCGTCTTCAATCCGGGGAAATCGTAGTCCTCGAAGACCACGCCGCGCCCGCGCAGGTGCTCGACCGCCGCGTCGATGTCATCGACCATCCAGCCCATCGCGGTGTTCTGCGCTGTTCCGGCGTTCTCGGTCTCGTAGACCTGGATCTTGGCATCCGTCCCCGTGCCGTAGACGGCACTTCCTTCGCCCGTCCGTTCCGGTTCGAGCTCGAGCTTGTCGCGGTACCAGTCCACGGCTCGCTGCAGGTTCGAAGCTGGAAGGACGGAGTACGTCACCGACGACTCCAACATGAGTGTTCCTCTCTTCCGCTCCCGAGCGTCACGCTACTCGCCCGACTCACCGGGAAGGAACTGGAACAGCGGTTCTAGGCGTCAGGACCGGCGGGTCGCATCCTGCACCTCGCCGACCAGCTCCTCGATGATGTCCTCCAGGAACAGCACGCCGACCGTCCGCCCCTCCGCGTCGACCACGCGCGCCAGGTGGCTGCCGGAGCGGCGCATGGTCGCCAGGGCGTCCTCGAGGTCGCTCTCCGCGAACACCGTCACCAGTCTCCGGATGCGCTTGGCCGGCACCGGGAGCTCGAACCCGGTCTCCTCCAGGTCCAGCACATCCTTGAGGTGCAGGTAGCCCGTCGGCTCTCCGGACTCGTCGAGCACGACGTAGCGAGAGAAGCCGTTCTTCGACACGGCCTTCTCCACGTCGGCCGGGGTCGGCTGCGCCGGGAGCGAGACCAGCTTGTCGAGGCCGAGCGCGACCTCGTTGACCTTCTTCTCCGTGAACTCGAACGCCGCGGTGAGCGCCCCCGTCCTGTCGGTGAGCACGCCCTCCCTGGTCGAGCGGTTGACGATGCTCGCCACCTCTTCGAGCGTGAACGTGCTCGCCGCCTCGTCCTTCGGCTCCACCCCGAACAGACGCAGCACGCTGTTGGCCGTGGCGTTCAGCGCCACGATGATCGGCCGCACCACGCGTCCGACGGCGACCAGCGGCGGTGCGAGCAGCAGCGCGGCCTTGTCCGGCATCGAGAACGAGATGTTCTTCGGCACCATCTCGCCGAACACCACGTGCAGGAACGACACGAGCACGAGCGTCACGATGAACGCGACGGTGCCGATGACGTCGTCCGACCATCCTGTCGCGTGCAGCGGCACCTCGAGCAGGTGGTGGATCGCCGGCTCCGAGACGTTCAGGATGAGCAGCGAGCACACGGTGATGCCGAGCTGCGTTGTCGCGAGCATGAGCGTCGCGTGCTCCATCGCGTACAGCGCCGTCTTCGCGCTCCGCTTGCCCCGTTCGGCCAGCGGCTCGATCTGCGACCGCCGAGCGGAGATGACGGCGAACTCGGCGGCGACGAAGAAGGCGTTGACCACCAGCAGCACCACCAGCCAGGCGATTCCGGCCCAATCACTCATGGCCGTTCACCTCCTCGCCGGGAAGCACGGGATCCGGGGTGTACCGGATGCGGTCCACCCTCCGCCCTTCGAGTCGCTCGACCCGCAGGGTGCCTCCGTCGATCTGCACCTCGTCGCCCACCTTCGGCAGTCGGCCGAGCTCGTTCATCACGAATCCGGCGACGGTCTCGTACGGACCGTCCTCCGGCACGGTGACGCCTGCCCGTTCGAGCAGCTCGTCCGGCCGAAGGATGCCGGGGAAGGTCAGGGAGTCGCGGCCACGGACGACGCCCGCTCTGGTGCGATCGTGCTCGTCCGCCACTTCGCCGACGATCTCCTCCACCAGGTCTTCGAGCGTCGCGATGCCGGAGGTTCCCCCGTACTCGTCCACGACGACCGCCATCTGGTATCCCCGTCCGCGCAGCTCGCCGAGCAGCGTGTCGAGGTTCATCGTCTCCGGCACGCGCAGCGCGTCCGTCTGCAGCGCAGACACCGGCACGCGGGCTCGCCGCGGCCGCGGGACGGCGACGGCCTGCTTCACGTGCACGAACCCGACCACGTCGTCGATGTCGTCGTCGACGACGGGGAACCGCGAGTACCCGGTCGACCGCGCGAGATCGAGCACGGCCTGCGCCGGCTCGCTGCGCTGCACGGTCGCGATGCGCGGCCGCGGGGTCATCACGTCGGACGCGGTGTGGTTCGAGAACGCCAGCGTGCGGCTGAGCAGCGTGGCGGTGTCCTCTTCGAGCACACCGGCGCTGGCCGACCTGCGGACGAGCGACGACAGCTCCTCGGCCGTGCGCGCGCCGGACAGCTCCTCCTTCGGCTCGATGCCGAGCATCCGGAGTATGCCGTTGGCCGTGCCGTTGAGGACGACGATGAACGGGCGGAAGATCGCGGTGAACACCGTCTGGAACGGGATGACGAGCTTGGCCGTCGCGAGCGGGAGCGCGAGGGCGAAGTTCTTGGGGACGAGCTCGCCGAGGATCATCGACAGCAGGGTCGCCACGACGATCGCGACGGTGGTCGCGATCGGGCCGACTGCCCCCTCCGGGATGCCCACGGACGTCAGCGGCCCGTTCAGCAGCGAGCTGATGGCCGGTTCCATCGTGTAACCGGTGAGCAGCGTCGTCAGGGTGATGCCGAGCTGTGCACTCGACAGGTGCGTCGACGTGATCTTCAACGCGGCGATGGTCATCGTGAGCCGGGACTCCCCGCGCTCACGCCGCGCTTCGAGGTCGCCGCGGTCGAGGTTGACCAGCGCGAACTCGCTCGCGACGAAGAGGCCGGTGCCGACGGTCAGGAGCAGACCGACGCCGAGCATGATCCACTCATAGAGCACGGCGGTCACCCCGCTCGGGCCTCAGGCCGCGGGTGGGCGGCGAGATCGTGGAACTCGCCGGGGCGAATGGGCTATCAGAAGGAGGGTCGTCCATTTCCCGCTCAGTATACCGGCGCGGTTTCCGGGAAAAGGGTGTGTGCCGCAGCGGATTCGTGGCCGCTCCCAGCGCATCCGTAATCGGTTCATAGCGAACCGCGAACGTCCGGCGGCACACTCGCACAGACAGCCGAGCACGATGGCGGAAGGACGCGACGATGACCACCAGCCCCGAGTACGCACCACCCACCGGGCAGCCGTGGCAGCCTGCTGCCCCGGCTCAGCCCCAGCAGCCGCCGTATCCGCCGGTCGCGGCGACACCCGCATCCGGTGGATACGTGCTGCATCGCTGGCCGCGCTGGGCTCAGAACACCGCGGTGATCGTCGGAGCGGTCGCCGTGCTGGTCGTCGTGTTCTTCGCGGGGTTCTTCACCGCGCACGCGACGGACGGCGGTCGCCCGGGCATCGGGAACCGGCAGGAGTTCCAGCCGCGCCAGTTCGGCAACGGGTTCGGCCAGAACGGCGGCCCGTCGCAGAACGGCGGCCAGACCCAGAACGGCGGCCAGACCCAGAACGGCGGATGACCTACCAGGAGACCGGCAGCGCCTTGCCCTCCTCGTAGCCGGCGGCCGACTGGATGCCCACCAGCGCGCGCTCGTGGAACTCCGGCACCGAGCGCGCGCCCGCGTACGTGAACGAGCTGCGCACGCCCGTCGTGATCATGTCGAGCAGGTCTTCGACGGACGGGCGCTGCGGGTCGAGGTAGATGCGCGAGCTGGAGATGCCCTCCGCGAAGAGGGTCTTCCTGGCCAGCTCGTACGCGTCGAGTCGCTCGAAGCGGCCCTTGACCGCCTTGGTGCTCGCCATGCCCCAGCTCTCCTTGAAGAGCTGGCCGTTCGCATCCCGGTCGAGGAGGCCCGGCGCCTCGATGGTCCCGGCGAACCAGGAGCCGATCATCACGGACGCCCCTCCGGCGGCGAGCGCGAGGGCGACGTCGCGCGGGTAGCGCACTCCGCCGTCCGCCCAGACGTGGGCGCCGAGCTCGCGGGCGGCCTCCGAGGTCTCCAGCACCGCGGAGAACTGCGGGCGGCCGACGGCGGTCATCATGCGGGTGGTGCACATCGCGCCGGGTCCGACGCCCACCTTGAGGATGTCGGCGCCGGCGGAGACGAGGTCGCGGACGGCCTGCTCGGTGACCACGTTGCCCGCCACGATCGGCAGGCCGAGCCCGAGGCCCTTGACCGTGTGGATGGCGCGGCGCATCCCGTCCTGGTCGCCGTGCGCCGTGTCGATGACCAGCACGTCCACTCCTGCTGCCGCGAGCGCCTTCGCCTTGCTCGCGACGTCGCCGTTGATGCCGACGGCGGCCGCGACGCGGAGTCGGCCGTGCGCATCGAGAGCCGGCTGATAGATCGTGGAGCGCATGGCGCTCTTCTGGCTGAGGGTGCCGACCACGCGGCCGTGGTCGAGCACGGGGGCGAACTCGAGTCCGGCGGCGCTCATCACGTCGAAGGCGGCGCGGCCGTCCGGCAGGTCTTCTGCGTCGAGGGCGGTGAGGGCTCCGTGCAGGAGGTCGCCGAGGCGCGCATCCGGGAGGGCTGAGCCGAGCTGCGTCGCGGCGAGGCAGCCGAGGTACTTCCCGTCGGTGTCGTGGATGACGATGCCGTGGCCCTCGACGGCCGGCACGCGGCGGAGCGCGTCGGCGACCGTCTCCTCCGGAGACGCGGAGTACGGGGTGTCGAACGCGACGGGCTGCGCCTTGACCCAGCGGATCGCGTCGTCGAGGTCCTGCAGGTGCATGTCCTGCGGCAGCACCCCGAGACCGCCGCGGCGGGCGAGGGTCGCGGCAAGGCGTTTGCCGGTCACCGAGTTCATGTTGGCGGACACGATCGGGATGGTCGCCCCTGTGCCGTCGTTGGGCGCGAGCGACACGTCGAGGCGGCTCGTCACGTTGGATCTCGACGGCACGAGGAACACGTCGGAGTATGTGAGATCGTGGCGCGGGGTCGTTCCATAGAACTGCATGGGAATAACGGTATCCCTCACGGGCGAGCGCCCGCACCAGGCGCCGGAAGGGATTAGGCTTGATGACTGGATGGAAACGGGTGGTGACCGTGCTGCCTGGCAACAAAGAATCAATGGAGAGAGTGGGCGAGCGGCTGTGTCGAGCCAACTGACCGGAGTGGGAACCGACGACGGATCGTCGGGCGAATTCGGAGCCAATGAATGGCTCGTCGACGAACTGTACGAGCAGTTCGTCGTCGACAAGAATTCGGTCGACAAGTCCTGGTGGCCGATCCTCGAGAGCTACCAGCCGACCGTGAAGGACGACGGTCAGGCATCCACCCCTGCCGAGCCGTCGACGCCGGCAGGCGACGCACATCCCGTCACCGCGCCCATCCCGGTCATCGGCGCCCAGCCCGTCGCACGCACCACGTCGATCGCGCCGAAGCCGCAGCCCGTGCCGGCCGACGCCCCCGTCACCGCCCCGCAGACCGTCGTCTCCGGCGAGGACGGCGCGCCGGAGACGCAGGACAAGATCACCCCGCTCCGCGGCATGTCCAAGACGCTCGCCACCAACATGGATGCGTCGCTCACCGTGCCGACCGCCACCAGCGTCCGCACCATCCCGGCCAAGCTGATGATCGACAACCGCATCGTCATCAACAACCACCTGAAGCGCGCCCGCGGCGGCAAGGTCTCGTTCACGCACCTGATCGGCTGGGCGCTGATCCAGGCGCTCAAGGAGTTCCCGAGCCAGAACGTGTACTACGACGTGATCGACGGCAAGCCGTCGCTCGTCGCGCCTGCGCACGTCAACCTCGGCATCGCGATCGACCTCCCCAAGCCGGACGGCACCCGCGCCCTCCTCGTCCCGAGCATCAAGCGTGCGGACACGATGGGCTTCGGCGAGTACCTCGCCGCATACGAAGACCTGGTCAGCCGCGCCCGCAACAACAAGCTGGGCGCAGGCGACTTCGCGGGAACCACCATCTCGCTCACCAACCCGGGCGGCATCGGCACCGTGCACTCCGTGCCCCGCCTGATGAAGGGCCAGGGCGCCATCATCGGCGCCGGCGCCCTCGAATACCCTGCCGAGTTCCAGGGGTCGAGCGAGAAGACGCTCGCCGGGCTCGCCATCGGCAAGACCATCACGCTCACCAGCACGTACGACCACCGCGTCATCCAGGGTGCAGGCTCCGGCGAGTTCCTGAAGATCGTGCACGAGATGCTGATCGGCAAGCGCAGCTTCTACGAGGACATCTTCGCCGCGCTGCGCATCCCGTACGAGCCGATCCGCTGGGCGCCGGACATCAGCGTCGACCTCGCGAGCGCCGTCGACAAGACCGCCCGCGTGCAGGAGCTGATCAACGCGTTCCGCGTGCGCGGCCACCTGATGGCCGACATCGACCCGCTCGAGTACGTCCAGCGTTCGCACCCCGACCTCGACATCGCGAGCCACGGCCTCACCTTCTGGGACCTCGACCGCGAGTTCGTCACCGGCCAGTTCGGCGGGGACAAGCGCAAGATGCTGCTCCGCGACATCCTCGGCGTGCTGCGCGACTCGTACTGCCGCACGGTCGGCATCGAGTACATGCACATCCAGGACCCCGCCCAGCGCAAGTGGATCCAGGACAAGGTCGAGCGCGGCTACGAGAAGCCGTCGCACGACGAGCAGCTCCGCATCCTCGGCAAGCTGAACGAGGCCGAGGCGTTCGAGACCTTCCTGCAGACCAAGTACGTCGGCCAGAAGCGGTTCAGCCTCGAAGGCGGAGAGTCCACCATCGCCCTCCTGGATGCGATCCTCGAGGGTGCGGCGACCGAGAAGCTCGACGAGGTCGCGATCGCGATGGCCCACCGCGGCCGCCTCAACGTCCTCACCAACATCGCCGGCAAGACGTACGGTCAGATCTTCCGCGAGTTCGAGGGCACGCAGGACCCCCGCACGGTGCAGGGCTCCGGCGACGTCAAGTACCACCTCGGCACCGAGGGCACCTTCCGCGGGGCCGACGGCGAGGAGATCCCGGTCTACCTGGCCGCGAACCCGTCGCACCTCGAAGCCGTCGACGGCGTGCTGGAAGGCATCGTCCGCGCCAAGCAGGACCGCCGCCCGCCGAACACCTTCCTCACGCTGCCCGTGCTCATCCACGGTGACGCCGCGATGGCCGGCCAGGGCATCGTCGTCGAGACGCTGCAGATGTCGCAGCTGCGGGCATACCGCACCGGCGGCACGATCCACGTCAACATCAACAACCAGGTCGGCTTCACCACGCCGCCCACCGAGTCCCGCTCATCGGTGTACTCGACCGACGTGGCCAAGACCATCCAGGCGCCGATCTTCCACGTGAACGGCGACGACCCGGAGGCCGTCGTCCGCGTCGCCC
Organism: Leifsonia sp. NCR5; assembly: GCF_002105485.1. Taxonomy (NCBI): domain Bacteria; kingdom Bacillati; phylum Actinomycetota; class Actinomycetes; order Micrococcales; family Microbacteriaceae; genus Leifsonia; species Leifsonia sp. NCR5. The sequence continues at coordinate 28,576 of NZ_NCSR01000014.1, read as the reverse complement.
AGCTGGCGTTCGAGTACCGCCAGGAGTTCAAGCGCGACGTGGTCATCGACCTCATCTGCTACCGCCGCCGCGGCCACAACGAGGGAGACGACCCCTCGATGACGCAGCCGCTCATGTACAACCTCATCGAGGCCAAGCGCTCCGTGCGCCGCCTGTACACCGAGGCCCTCGTCGGCCGCGGCGACATCACCGAGGAAGAGTACGAGCAGGCGCACCGCGACTTCCAGGAGCGCCTGGAGCGCGCCTTCATGGAGACGCACGCCGCGCAGACCAACTCGACGCCGGTGGTCACCGGCGACGGAGCGGTCGCCGACCTCGAACTGCCTGCCGCCCAGCAGGAGGACAACGTCGGGGAGCCGGAGACCACGGCCGTCAGCGAGCAGGTCATCCACCTCATCGGCGACGCGTTCAACAACCCGCCTGCCGGCTTCACCGTGCACCCGAAGCTGCAGCAGCTCCTCGCCAAGCGCGGAGAGATGAGCCGCAACGGAGGCATCGACTGGGGCTTCGGCGAGCTGCTCGCCCTCGGTTCGCTGCTGCTCGAGGGCACCCCGGTCCGCATGGCCGGCCAGGACACCCGGCGCGGCACCTTCGTGCAGCGTCACGCCGTGTTCCACGACCGCTCGAACGGCCAGGAGTGGCTGCCGCTGGCGAACCTCAGCGACAACCAGGCCAAGTTCTGGATCTACGACTCGCTGCTGAGCGAGTACGCGGCGATGGGCTTCGAGTATGGATACTCGGTCGAGCGACCGGATGCCCTCGTCCTGTGGGAGGCGCAGTTCGGCGACTTCGCCAACGGCGCCCAGACGATCATCGACGAGTTCGTGTCGTCGGCCGAGCAGAAGTGGGGCCAGCGCTCGTCGCTCGTCCTGCTGCTCCCGCACGGCTACGAGGGTCAGGGACCTGACCACTCCAGTGCGCGCATCGAGCGCTACCTGCAGCTGTGTGCGGAGAACAACATGACCGTCGCGCGTCCGTCGACGCCCGCGTCGTACTTCCACCTGCTGCGCCGTCAGGCGTACGCCCGCCCCCGCCGCCCGCTCGTCGTCTTCACCCCGAAGGCGATGCTGCGACTGCGCGGAGCATCCAGTGAGGTCGGCGACTTCACGCAGGGCAAGTTCGAGCCGGTCATCGACGACGCCAGGATCAGCGACAAGGGCGCCGTCAAGCGCGTGCTGCTGATGGCGGGCAAGCTCTACTACGACCTCGCCAACGAGCTGCAGAAGAACCCGAACCCGGAGATCGCCCTCGTGCGCGTCGAGCAGTACTACCCGCTCCCCGCCACCGAGCTGAAGGCCGTCGTCGACTCGTACCCGAACGCCGAACTGGTATGGGTGCAGGACGAGCCGGAGAACCAGGGCGCCTGGCCGTACATGATCCTCGAGACCTCCAAGCTGGGCCCGCGCCCGCTCGGTGTCATCTCGCGGGCTGCGTCGGCTTCGCCCGCCGCCGGTTCGGCCAAGCGTCACGCGCAGGAGCAGAGCGTGCTGATCCAGCGCGCGCTCACGCTGTAACCGCATCCCGGTCCTGTCAGGGGCGTCTCGCGTCAGCGCGAGGCGCCCCTCGCCGTTTGCGGCGGCCGCGCGTATGGTGACGGCATGACTGTCGTGACGAAGCACCGCCTCGGGGAGCCATGCTGGGTCGACTATGCGAGCTCAGACGTTCCCCGGGCCACGGAGTTCTACACCGCCCTGTTCGGCTGGACGGCCGAGGAGGGCGGCGGGGAGTACGGCGGCTACGTCACGTTCCGCCGCGACGGGCACGCCGTCGCCGGTCTCGGAGCCGTGATGGGCGACGCGCAGCCGAACTCCTGGCTCACCTACCTGCTGGTCGAGGACGTGGATGCGTCCGAGCGAGCGGCCGTCGACGCCGGGGCGGAGGTCTACTCCCCCGCGATGACGGTCGGCGACCAGGGCAGGATGGCCGTCATCGCCGACCCGGGCGGCGCTGTGATCGGGCTCTGGGAGCCCGGAGCGCACCGCGGGTTCGAGCTGGTCGCGGAGATCGGCGGGCCGGCCTGGCACGAGCTGTACGCGCGCAGCTACGCGACGCAGGTCGACTTCTACACGAAGGTGTTCAACTGGCAGACGCAGGTGCTCGGCGACACCGCCGACTTCCGCTACTGCACGTTCGGCCCGGACGGGATGCCTGCGGGTGGCGTCTACGACGCGGACAAGATGCTTCCGGAGGGCGTGCCGTCGCACTGGGTCGTGTACTTCGGCGTGCAGAACGCCGAGGAGTCGTGCGCCCGCGTCGTCGAGCTGGGCGGGACCGTCATCCGCGACCCGTGGGACAGCGAGTTCGGACGGTTCGCGCAGGTCACCGACCCGCTGGGCGGGCTGTTCCTCCTGCACCAGGTGCGGTAGCGGGAACTGCCGTCGCCCCGGTCGGTGCCGGCTCGCTCAGTGGGTGGCCTGGAAACCCCGGATGCGCAGCAGCACTTCCTCGCGCAGCGTCTCCGGCGCCGTCTCCTTGCACGCCCGCTGCACCACCTCGGTGAGGACGACGCTCAGGTGCGCTTCGTCAGCGCATCCATTGCAGGTGGCGAGGTGCTCGCGGATGTCGGCAGCATCTTCGCTGCAGAGTTCGTTGCGCAGGTATTCCTCGAGGTCCTGTTTGGCCTTGTCGCAGCCGCAGTCGGTCATTTCGTGCTCCTGGGTGTTTGCACGGCGGAAAGTCCCCGCTCGTGCGCGTAGTCGGTGAGAAGCTCCCTCAGCATCCGGCGGCCGCGGTGCAGGCGGCTCATCACGGTGCCGATCGGGGTCTTCATGATGTCGGCGATCTCCTGATAGGAGAAGCCTTCGACATCAGCGAAGTACACGGCCATCCTGAAGTCTTCCGGAATGGCCTGCAGCGCGTCTTTGACGGCACTGTCTGGCAGGTGGTCGATCGCCTCGGCCTCAGCCGAACGGCTGGTGGATGCGGTGGTCGACTCCGCGCCGCCGAGCTGCCAGTCCTCGAGCTCGTCGATCGTGCCCTGGTACGGCTCGCGCTGCTTCTTGCGGTAGGTGTTGATGAAGGTGTTCGTGAGGATGCGGTACAGCCAGGCCTTCAGGTTGGTGCCCTGCTGGAACTGGTTGAACGCCGCGTATGCCTTGACGAAGGTCTCCTGGACCAGATCTTGCGCGTCGGCAGGGTTTCTGGTCATGCGGAGAGCCGCTGCGTACAGCTGGTCCATGTACTGCAGCGCCTGCTCTTCGAAGAGCGGACCGAGGTCGTCAGTTGCGGTGGTCATCACGGGCAAGTCTAGTTCCGCGCGTGTATCCACGCGCGGAGAGTCCAGGACGGCGCTCGTGAGGGTCACAGACTTTCCTTCCTTCGGTCGAAAACGCGGATACCCTTGACAACGATGCTGATCTCGAAATATTCCGCGCCAGAGTTCGATCCGTACGGCGACAACCGTGCCGACGAGCCGAACACGCTGTGGCCGGCGCCCGTCGCGACCGGTCCGCTCACCGCATCCGTGTCGCTGCCCGGCTCCAAATCGCTGACGGCGAGGGAGCTGGTGCTCTCCGCTCTCGCGGACGGGCCGTCGCTGCTGCGCGCCCCTCTGCACTCGCGCGACAGCGAGAACATGGTCGAGGCGCTGCGCGCCCTCGGCGTCGGCATCAAGGCGAAGAAGGGCGCGAGCGAGTTCGGCGACGACCTCCTGGTGACGCCCGCCGACGAGCTGCTCGGCAGCACGACGATCGAGTGCGGCCAGGCGGGCACCGTCATGCGGTTCGTTCCCCCGATCGCCGGTCTGGCGCTCGGGCCGACCATGTTCGACGCGGACGACTCGGCCCGCGGCCGGCCGATGTCGTCGATCATCTCCTCGCTGCGCGACCTCGGCGTCGACGTCAACGACGACGGCCGCGGTTCCCTGCCGTTCACCGTGCACGGCACGGGGACGGTCGCCGGTGGCGCCATCACGATCGACGCATCGTCGTCCAGCCAGTTCGTCAGCGCGCTGCTGCTCTCCGCCAGCCGGTTCGAGAACGGCATCGACCTCACCCACTCCGGCGAGCGCCTCCCGAGCCTTCCGCACATCGAGATGACCATTCAGACGCTCGCGGCGCGCGGCGTGACGGTCGAGTCGCCCGAGGTGGGCCGCTGGGTCGTCGCGCCTGGCACGATCGGCGCCCGCGACGTCGACATCGAGCCGGACCTCTCCAACGCGGCGCCCTTCCTGGCCGCGGCGGTCGTCACCGGAGGCTCCGTGACGTTCACCGGATGGCCGGAGCACACGACGCAGGTCGGCGCAGACCTGGCCGACCTCCTCCCGCTGTTCGGCGCGACGGTCACCCGCGACGGCGACCGTCTCACGGTGACCGGCGGAGACCGCATCCCGGGTGTCACCCTCGACCTGACGACGGGCGGAGAGCTCGCTCCCGCACTGGTCGCCATCGCCGCACTGGCGGACGGACCGAGCGAGATCACCGGCATCGGGCACATCCGGCACCACGAGACGGACAGGCTGGCGGCGCTGGTCGCCGAGATCAACGGCCTCGGAGGTGCGGTCACCGAGCTCGAGGACGGCCTGCGCATCGAGCCGCGTCCGCTGACCGGCGGCGTGTGGCGCAGCTACGAGGACCACCGGATGGCCACGGCAGGCGCGATCATCGGCCTGGTGGTTCCCGGCGTCGAGATCGAGAACGTCGCCACGACCGCGAAGACCCTCCCCCAGTTCACGCAGCTCTGGGCTCGCCTGGTCGAGGAAGGCACCGCCCCAGCGTGACGGAGAACGCAGCGTGACGGAGAACACCGGGTCGTGGTGGGACGACGACGATGACGACGACGAGGCGTACTCCGAGTTCGACGAGTCGAGCATCCGGAGCCGCCCCAACCCGAAGGGCAACCGGCCGCGCACCAAGACGAGGCCGGAGCACGGGGATGCGCAGATCGCGCGGGTGCTCGGCGTCGACCGCGGCAGGTACACGGTGCTCCTCGACGAGGACACCCCGGACGAACGGCAGATGACGGCGGCCCGCGCCAGCGAGCTGCGCAAGCAGGCCATCGTGACCGGCGACCGCGTCGCCGTGGTCGGGGACACGACCGGCGAGGACGGCACGCTCGGCCGGATCGTCCGCATCGAGCCGCGCACCACCCTGCTGCGGAGGAGCGCGGACGACACGGACGAGGTCGAGCGGGTGATCGTCGCCAACGCCGACCAGATGCTCATCGTCGTGGCCGCCGCGAATCCTGAGCCGAGAACCCGACTGGTGGACCGCTATCTGGTCGCCGCGTACGACGCCGGCATCACCCCGATGCTCTGCGTCACGAAGATCGACCTCGCCGACCCTGCGCCGTTCCTGGAGAACTTCGCCGGGCTCGACCTGCCCGTGTTCACGAGCAGGGAGGACCACATCCCGGTGGAGGCGATCAAGGCCGCCCTGGTGGGGCACGACACGGTGGTGGTCGGGCACTCGGGCGTCGGCAAGTCGACGCTGGTCAACGAGATCGTGCCGGGCGCGATGCGCGCGACGGGCCATGTGAACGTGGTGACCGGCCGCGGCAGGCACACGTCGTCGTCGACCGTGTCGCTGCGGGTGGAGAACGCCGAAGGACACGGCTGGGTCATCGACACCCCTGGCGTGCGGTCCTTCGGGCTCGGGCACATCAACACCGACAGCATCCTGAAGTCGTTCACCGACCTCGCCGAACTCGCCGAGGATTGCCCGCGGGGATGCACGCACCTGCCGGATGCGCCGGACTGCGCGATCGTGGAGGCCGTCGAAGCCGGAGCGCTCGGCGAGACGGGGCGCGCGCGGCTGGACTCGCTGCAGCGGCTGCTCGCGACGTTCGCCTGAGTTCTTCTGAGCGAGCCCGATTCGCCCGCGCGGCCCACTGGTGCGCGAGAATGAAGCCATGACTGATGTGCGACTCGAAGCGGGAGACGCCGCCCCGGCGTTCACGCTCACAGACCAGGACGGCGCGCCCGTCTCGCTCGGCGACTACGCGGGCAAGAACGTGATCGTGTACTTCTACCCGGCGGCCATGACCCCCGGCTGCACCACGGAGGCCTGCGACTTCCGCGACAACCTCAACTCTCTGGCGTCCGCCGACTACCAGGTCATCGGCATCTCCAAGGACGCCCCGGCCAAGAACAAGCAGTTCCAGGAGCAGGAGGGCCTCAACTTCCCGCTGCTGAGCGACGAAGACCTCGCCGTGCACCAGGCATACGGCGCGTACGGGGAGAAGAAGCTCTACGGCAAGACCGTCACCGGCGTCATCCGCTCGACGTTCGTCCTGAACCCGGACGGCACCGTCCGTCTCCCCCTCTACAACGTGAAGGCCACCGGCCACGTCGCGATGCTGCGCAAGAAGCTCGGCATTGACTGAGATTACAAATATTTACGGGTGTGATCCAGCACTCTAGAGTCGGGATGCGGCGTCCACCGCCGCATCCCGCACGAAGGAGTGTCCCATGAGCAGCATCGCAGAGCAGAACCAGGGAACCGCGCCGTCGGCCGCGACTGAACCCCCGCAGCCCGCCCGCGTCGAGATCGCCGATCCTGGACCGCTCGGACTCGCGGCGTTCGCCCTCACGACGCTGCTGCTCAGCCTCGCCAACGCCAGGATCCTTCACGAGGCAGGCGCCGCGGCGGTGAGCATGGCCCTATTCTTCGGCGGACTGACCCAGGCGGCCGCCGGGCTCTGGGAGTTCGCGCGCGGCAACACGTTCGGCGCCACGGCGTTCACGGCCTACGGGGCGTTCTGGCTGTCGTTCTGGTGGCTGCAGACGAACCCGGACGTCGCCGAGCGCGCCGGGTCGGCCGGTGTCGGTGTCTACCTGCTGGGCTGGACGCTCTTCACCGCCTTGATGACTGTCGCCGCGGCGAAGACCAACGGGGCGACGCTCGCGGTCTTCGTGCTCCTCACCATCACGTTCGCCGCGCTCACCATCGGCGACCTCGCCGGCGCGGAGGCCGCCACGCGGCTCGGAGGGTGGCTGGGCCTCGTCACCGGCCTCACGGCTCTCTACACCTCCTGGGCGGGCGTCACCAATGCCACCTGGAAGCGCGATGTGCTCCCGGTGTGGCCGCGCGCCTGAGCAATCCTGCCCTGCCCGTCCTCCCCGGCCCGTCCCCTCGCTCCGGCCGTCGCGCGCTCGTGTGCACCGTGTGGCGCGTCGCGCTCCCGCGCGCGGCGACCGGACCTACACGCCGAAGCTAGACGGGCAGTCGCGGCACCGAGGCGAGCAGGCGCTGGGTGTACGGGTCCTGCGGGCGGCCGAGCACCTCGGTCGTGGCACCCTGCTCGACCACGCGGCCTCCGCGCAGCACGACCGTCTGGTCGCACAGCGACGCGACCACGCCGAGGTCGTGCGAGACCATGACGACGGTCATGCCCTCCCGCCTGCTCAGTTCGCCGAGCAGGTCGATGATCTGGATGCGCGTCGTCACGTCGAGCGCGCTCACCGGCTCGTCGGCGAGCAGCACCCTCGGCCGGGAGACCACGGCGCGCGCGATGGCGATGCGCTGCCGCTGGCCGCCGGAGAACTCGTGCGGGAAGCGCGCAGCGGCATCCACCGGCAGGCCGACGGCCGTGAGCGCCTCGGCCACCCTGTCGCGCGCATCCTGACCGGAGGCGACCTTCAGGCTGGTCAGCGGCTCGGCGATGATGCGGCCGACGCTCTGCCGGGGGTCGAGCGACGAGTACGGGTCTTGGAACACCGTCTGGACGCTGCGGCGGAACTCGCGCATCCTGGCCCTGTCGCGGCGGTCGAGAGGCGTTCCGTCGAACAGGAGCTCGCCGCTCGTCGGGCTGGTCAGCCCGAGCAGCAGGGACAGCGCGGTGGTCTTGCCTGCGCCGGACTCTCCGACCAGGCCGACGTTGCGGCCGGGCTCGACGGCGAGCGAGACGGCGTCCAGCGCGGCAGTGGATGCGCGCCGATAGCGGAAACCGGCCTCACGAAGCTCCAGGATGGCGCTCACGACACCTCCAGGGCTCTGTCGAGTTCGCGTGCGCTGGCGACGAGTTCGATCGTGTACGGGTCGCTGGGGGCCGTGAGGAGCCGCTGGATGCTGCCCTCCTCGACCACCCGGCCGGCCCGGAGGACGAGCGCGCGCTCCGTCATCCGGGAGACGACGGCGAGATCGTGGCTCACGAACACCAGCGCCATGCCGCGCTCGGCCACGATGGCGTCGATAAGCGACAGGATCTCCGCCTGCACCGTCACGTCGAGCGCGGTCGTCGGCTCGTCCGCGATGAGCAGCTGCGGGCGGCAGGCGAGGGCGGCTGCGATGGCGACGCGCTGCCGCTGACCGCCGGAGATCTCGTGCGGGTACGCGCGGGCGATCCGCTCCGGCTCCGGCAGCCGCACCTCGGCGAGCGCGTCGAGCACGGCGCGGTGCAGCGCGTCTCCGCGGAGCCCGAGGTGGCGACGCAGGGGTTCCGCGACCTGCTTGCCGAGGCGCATCAGCGGGTCGAGGGCGGTGAGCGGCTCCTGGAAGACCACGGACGCGACGCGTCCGCGCAGCGCGACCAGATCGCGCTCCTTCGCACCGACCACCTCCACGCCGCCGAGCACGGCGCTCCCGGATGCGACGAGCCCGGCCGGCAGCAGCCCGGTGACGGCGAACGACGTGAGCGACTTGCCGGAGCCGGACTCGCCGATCAGGCTCAGCCGCTCCCCCGCCGCGACGCTGAACGTCACGTCGCGCACGAGCGGTGCGCCGGACGCCGAGGTCACGCCGAGCCCGCGCACGTCGAGCAGCATCTCCGCATCCCGTTCGGTGGAATCGCTCATCGGGATCGCCTCCTCGTGGGGTCTGCGACGTCGCGGAGCCCGTCGGCGACGAGATTGACGCCGATCACCAGCACCACGAGGGCCACACCGGGCGCGATCGCACCGACAGGTGCCGTCGCCACCGTTCCCTGGGCCTCCTGAAGCAGCCGGCCCCACGACGCGTTCGGCGGCGGGGCGCCGAGCCCGAGGTACGACAGGCTCGCCTCCGCCAGCACGGCGACGCCGAACTGCAGCGCGAGGTTCACGCTGAGCGTCGGCCAGATGTTGGGCAGGATGTGCTTGCCGACGATGCCCAGCCAGGTCGTGCCGGACGTGCGGGCCGCCGTGACGTACTGCATCGAGAGCACACGTTTGGCGAGCACGCGGGTGAGCCGGGCGACCACGGCGGACATCGCCAGGCCGATCGCGAGAATGGCCGTGCCGAGCGATGCGCCCTGCGCCGCCACGATCAGCATCGCGAGCAGCAGCGTCGGGAACGCGATCAGGATGTCGAGCGCTGCCGAGATCGTGTCGTCGAGCCAGGTGGTGGCGAATGCGGCGAGCAATCCGAGCGTGATGCCGATGAGCGCCCCGATGGCGACGGAGCCGACACCCACCGCCAGCGCGATGCGCGCGCCCACCATCAGCTGCGAGAGCAGGTCGCGGCCGAGCTTGTCCGTGCCGAGCCAGTGCGCAGCATCCGGATGCTCGAGCCGGCCGCCCGCCGTGTCGCTCGGCGCGTACGGCAGCCAGAAGAACGAGACGACGGCGACCACGACGACGATGCCCACCAGCACGGCGCCGATGCTGAGCGACGCGGACCGGCGCCTGCGCACCCGAGCCGGCGGCTGCTGCCCTGTCTCTCCCGCGTGTCCAGCGGCCTGGTCGACGATGGCGCTCATCGGTTGCCCGAGATGCTCTGCCGCAGACGCGGGTCGACGAGACGCTGCACCAGGTCGGCCGCGAAGCCGATCAGCAGCACCGCCAGGGTGCTCACGAACAGGATGCCCTGGATGTTCGGGTAGTCGTGCTGCTGGATCGCGCGCAGCAGCATGCTCCCGAGCCCGGGCAGCGTGAACACGCTCTCCACCACCACGGCGCCGAGGAAGGTCGTCGCCAGCTCGATGCCCAGGATGGAGATGACGGGCACAGCGCCGTTGCGCAGCCCGTGCCTCCTCATGGCCTGGCCGAAGCTCGACCCGAGGGCGCGCGAGTTGCGGAGGTAGTCGCTGCCGATCACATCCAGGGTGGCGCTGCGCACATACCGGGCGATGGATGCGCTCATCACCACGGCGATCGTGATCACCGGGAGGGCGAGCGACGTGAGGGCTGCGCCCGGGTCGGCCCAGTCGTCGCGCGGGAAGCCGCCGGATGGGAACCACCGCAGATTGATCGAGAAGGCGCTCACCAGCAGGATGCCGACCCAGAAGACGGGCACGGCGATCCCGAGTTGCGAGATGGCGGACAGGGCGACGCCGTACCAGGTGTCCGACTTCCAGGCAGCGACGAACCCGATCACGAGCGCGAGTGCCAGCGCGATCACGAACGAGATGAGCGTGAGCGGGATGGTCACCGCCAGCCGGGAGGCGATCTCCGGGCCGACCGGCAGCGAGGAGACGAACGACTCCCCCAGATCGAGCGTGAGCATCTGGCCGAACCAGGAGAAGAACTGCTGCAGCAGCGGCTGGTCGCTGCCCACCTGCTCCTGCGCGGCCTTGATCTGCTCCGGAGTGGCGTTCACGGACAGCAGTGCGTTGGACGGGTCTCCCGGCAGCACCCTCAGCAGCAGGAAGAGGACCACCATGGCAAGCAGCAGCGACACCACCAGGAAGGCGAAGCGACGCAGAAGATAGACGGCCATGACGTTCTCAAGAGTAAATGCTCGGGGAGCCGGCGACCGGCCCCCCGAGCATCCGGTGGATAACTCGCCCCTGTCTACTTCTTGACGATGTCGTATGCGTAGAACTGGGAGTTCAGCCCGTTGACCGGGTACCCGCTGAGGTCGCTCGACGCGACCACGATCTGCGGGTAGAGGTACAGCCAGGCGCTGGCGGCGTCCTTCGCGATCTGCTCGTTGACGAGCTTCAGCTTCGCGGTCTGGTCAGCGGTGCTGGTCGCCTGCTCGGCCTCGTCGACCCACTTGGTCACCTGCGGGTTGTTGTAGCCCCAGTAGAAGTCCGGGTTGCCGTACCAGACCACGTCGCGGTCGTTGACGTGCTCCTGCAGGGTGGCGGCGAAGTCGTGGTTCTTGAACACCTTCGTGTACCACTCGTCGGCCGAGATGGAGTTGATGTTCACCGTGATGCCGACCTTGGCGAGCTCGCTCTTCAGGAACTCGGCGACGGCGGGGTGCGGGTCGTAGGTCGGGGTGTCGAGCGTGAACGTGAAGCCGTTCGGAAGACCGGCGGCCGCCAGCTCCTTCTTGGCCAGCGTCACGTCGTACGGGTTCACCTTCGTGAGGTCTTCGTACCAGGGGTCGCTCGGCGGGACCATCGAGCCGATCAGCGTGCCGTACTTGCCCCAGATGGAGCTCAGCAGCTTCTTCGTGTCGATCGCCGAGTAGACGGCCTTGCGCACCTCGACCTTGTCGAACGGGGCGACCTTGTCGTTGAAGGCCAGCAGCTCCTTCGTCGTGGACTTGCCGTTGGAGATCGTGTAGTCCTTGTTGCCGTCGAACTGGGTCAGCGCATCCGGGCTCTGGATGCTGGTGACCACGTCCACCTGGTTGGTCACCAGAGAGTTGGAGAGGGCGGTGGCGTCGGTGAAGTAGTCGAAGACGACCTCCTTGTTCTTCGCCTTGTCACCCCAGTAGCCGGCCGAGCGCTCGAGGCTCAGCGAGCTCCCGCGCTTCCAGGTGCCGAGCGTGTACGGGCCGGTGCCGTCCTCCGCGGTCTTGTAGTTCTTGGTGCCCGGGCCGTAGATCCAGATGTAGCTGAGGTTGTACGGCAGCGAGATCGAGCGTGACTTCAGCGAGATGACGACGGTCTTGTCGTCCGGGGTCGCGATGCCGGAGATCACGGCGAGCTGCGACTTGCGGGCGGACTGCGAGTCGGCGGCGGTCACCCGCTCGATGCTGCTCTTGACGTCTGCGCTGGTGAGCGCCTTGCCGGAGTGGAACTTCACGCCGTCGCGCAGGGTGAACGTGTACGTGAGGCCGTCGTCGCTCATCGTGTACTTCGTGGCGAGCAGGGGCTCGACCTTGCCGTCGTCCGTGAGCTTGAACAGGCCCTCGTAGACGTTGCCGTTCAGCGCCTCGGTGACACCCTGGCCGCCGCCGGCGGTGTTGTCGAGGTTGACGGGCTCATACAGCGAGCCGATGGCGATGGATGCGTCTGCGCCGCTCGACGACGACGAGCCGCCCGAGCATCCGGCCAGAGCCAGAGTGGTGGCGACGGCCGTGGCGAGCACGACGAGAAGGGATTTCTTTCTCAACGGAGTTCTCCTGGTGGGGGTTGGGATGCTGTGCTGTGAAGCTGTGGTGCGCGCTGCGCGTACCGCGCGCAACCGCGGGTGCCGTGCGCCGCCGCTAGTGCGCGAAGCCGTCGCGGAACACGACGACCTTCTCGCCGGCGTCGACCGGGACGGCGAAACGGTTGTTGCGCGGCGGGAGCGGACAGTTGTACTGGTCCGAGAAACCGCACGGGGGCACGAACGCGCGGTTGAAGTCGAGGACGGCCTTGTCGCCGTCGTGCTGCACGAACAGGAAGCGGCCGGAACCGTACGTGCCGTCGTCGCCCTCCGCGCCATTGGTCGGGTCGCCGAAGACGAGCAGCAGCGTTCCGTCGTCGTCGAACGCGCTCAGCGAGTATTCGACGCCGTCTTTGCTGAAGGTGATGTCGCCCGGGACGACGAGGTCGCGGGTGCCTCCGTTGTCGCGGATGTGCTCGAACGGGACCGTGCGGGCGCCGTCGACCGGCGTGAAGGTGGCCTCGATGACCCACTCCGGGTTGAACGGGAACGCCGTGATGGTCTCGAACGCCTGGATCGCGGGCGAATTCGCGTCCCAGAGGCGGATGCCGCGCTCCGGCTGCCCCGTCTCCAGGTTGGTGCGGCTGAGCTCGGTGGCCGTGACGGTGTCCGGGCGCCCGGCCAGCGCATCCTGAGTGGTCGTCGTGTCGCCCTCGGCAAGCCAGCGGGTCTCGATGAGGCTGAGGTTCCCTGTCGCCGCGACGACGGAGGCGAGACGCCATTCGCGCCACGCCTGGTGGCCGGCGCGGGCTTCGTCGATGGTGGATGAGGAGGCGAGCGGAGCGATGGATGTTTCAGTCACGATGTCTGCCATAACCATCAGAGTCTGCGACTTGTTCCCGCATCGGCCCTATTCGTGTTGCACAGTGTTGCGCGTCGTGGCCTTGACCACCTGCGGCGAGACGGCGAGGACGATGCCGACGAGCGCGGGGACGAGCAGCGCCCAGCCGAGGTCGGGACGTGCGTAGAGGCCCTGGAAGGAACCGACGGCGACCGCGACCTGCAGGATCTGGATGGTCACCGCCGACGCACGCGTCCAGTTCTGCGCCCTGAGCGCTCCGATCGCGGTCGCGACCACCCAGATGGCCGCGATGACCACGAGCACCAGGATGGCGACAGCCGTCGTGAACGACTCCGGCGTGACCGTGAGCAGTTCGACGAGCAGCCACACCGCCGCCCCGGCGACGAGCAGCGCCTCCAGGAAGAGCAGGACGGCGAGCGCGACCAGCAGTGGGGGCCGCCAGTGGACGTCGGAGGCCGCGCTCACAGGGTCGCCCTGACGGTCGGGACGGGGGTCGGTGGAACGGTCGGACTGGTCCCCATCGGGGGGCGGAACTCTAGCACTCATTCATTTCTCGCTTGTGTTCACAGCGTTATCTCATACAAAACTATTGATTCGGATTATGCGCTATGGGAGCATATTCGAGGTCGAGTTAGCGCTCACAGGGTCGTGGGCAGGTCTATCCCCCACGGATCATTCACCCTGTAGCTCGACTGCTTACCATGCATCCTAGGCCGTAGCGGCCGGGGAACAATCAGCAAACAAGGAGCACATCTTCATGGACTGGCGCGACAAAGCTGCCTGCCTCACAGCGGACCCCGAGCTTTTCTTCCCCGTCGGCAACACCGGGCCCGCCGTCGACCAGATCGACAAGGCGAAGTCCGTGTGCGCCCGCTGCACCGTGACCGAGATCTGCCTCCAGTACGCCCTCGAGACCGGACAGGACTCCGGCGTCTGGGGTGGCCTCTCCGAAGACGAGCGCCGCGCGCTCAAGCGCCGCGCCGCCCGCGCACGCCGGGCCTCCTAGACCCGCCACAGCACGAGGCGCCCCGCCGAGGCGCTCCCTCGCACACCTAGCATTCGAGGGAGCGGCCTCGGCTTTCGTGTTTAACGCGCGCGAGCAGTCGTAGACCCTCCGCACGAACGGAGAACAGGGCGCCACCTCCCCAGACTCCGCACGAACGGAGAACCGGACATCCCTGCCCCGAAACTCCGCACGAACGGAGTCCGCGACGGCGTGGCGGGCGCGAACTCCGCTCGAACGGAGTTCGGGCGGATGACGCGCAACGGCGGAAAATCGGGCCGACGCGCCGTGGAGATGTCCGCTTGAGCGGAGAAGCCGCGCACCCACGACCGGATGTCCGCTTGAGCGGAGAAACCGGGACCGAGAGGCGCGGGTCAGCCGGGCAGCTGGCCGAGACCGTCGACCTTCGGGATGGCGGCGAGCAGGCGGCGCGTGTAGCTCGCCTGCGGGTTGTTCCAGACCTCGGCGACCGGGCCGCGCTCGACGATGCGCCCGGCGCTCATCACCGCGACGTCGTCGGCGATCTCGCGCACGATGGCGAGGTCGTGGCTGATGAACAGCAGGGCGGCGCCCGTCTCGATCGCCAGGGTGCGCATCATCCCGGCCACGCGCGCCTGCAGCGAGGCGTCGAGCGACGCGATCGGCTCGTCGCCGATCAGCAGGTCCGGTCCGGTGGCGATGGCACGCGCGATGGCGATCCGCTGACGCTGGCCGCCCGAGAACGCGTGCGGGTGCTTGGTCGCGGCCGACGCATCCAGTTCGACGGCTTCGAGCAGCGACGCGACCGTCCAGGCCGACCGGTCCGGGTTGATGCGCAGGCCGTCGGTCAGCTGGCTCGCGATGGTCCTCCGCGGGTTGAGCGACGCATACGGATTCTGGAACACCATCTGGATGCGCAGCTGCGCCTTGTCCCGCTTCCGCAGCCCGAGCCTGCGCACCGGCTCGCCCTCGAAGTGGATGCTGCCGTGCTGCACGGGCTCGAGGCCGCAGACCGCGCGGGCGATCGTCGACTTCCCGCATCCCGATTCACCGACGAGGCCGAGCACCTGGCGTTTGTCGAGGCGCAGGCTGACGCCGTCGACAGCGGTCAGCCGTCCGCGCCCCGGCTGCTTGTACGTGACGACGAGGTCCTCGATGTCGAGCAGGCTCATGATGCATCCCTGTCGGTGCTGGGCAGCGCGTCGATGAGCGCGCGCGTGTATTCGTTCTGCGGGTCCGTGATGATCTGGAACCGGTCGCCGTGCTCGACGATCTCTCCGTTGCGCATCACCGCGATGGTGTCCGCCAGCGCCGACATCACGCCGAGGTCGTGCGTGACGAGCAGCACGGCGAGGTCGAGCTCGTCGCACAGGGTGCGCAGCAGCCGCAGGATGCCCGCCTGCACGGTCACGTCGAGCGCGGTCGTCGGCTCGTCGGCGACCAGCACGGACGGCCCGCAGATGATCGCCATCGCGATGGCGATGCGCTGCAGCTGGCCTCCGGAGAACTGGTGCGGGTACTTCTTCAGCGCCCCGGCCGGGTCGGGCACCTTCACCAGTTCGAGCGTGTCGATGGCGCGCGCAATGGCCTCCTTCTTGGATATCTTGCGGTGCGCTCTGAGGTGGTCGGTGAGCTGCCCCTCGATCGTGAGCATCGGGTGCAGGCTCGCTGTCGGATCCTGGAACACCATCGCGACCCGCGAGCCGCGCAGCTCGTTCAGCGCTCTCCCTCGCAGTTCGAGCAGGTTGCGCCCCTCGAATTCGATCGTGCCGCCGGTCTGCGATCCGGCGGGCAGCAGCCCGAGGGCCGCGAGCCCCGTCATGGTCTTGCCCGACCCGGACTCTCCGGCCAGCCCGGTGATCCGGCCGGCGGGCACCTCGAGGTCGATGCCGCGCAGGATGTGCTTCGCACGCTCCCCTGACCCGATCGACATCGTCAGGTTCCGGATGCTCAACCCGCTCACAGTGCCCTCCCCTGAACGCTCTCAGCCGTGCGCGGATCCAGGGAGTCGCGCAGGGCGTCCCCGAGGAAGTTGAACGCGAGCACCACGGAGAGGATCGCGAGCCCAGGGAACACGGCGATCCACCAGGACGAGAAGTTGAGGACGCCGGACGAGACCATCGCGCCCCAGTCCGGCGTCGGCGGCACGGCGCCGAGGCCGAGGAACGACAGGCCGGACAGCAGCAGGATCGCCGTGCCCACATCCAGGGTCGCCAGCACGAACACCGGCGCGATGATGTTGGGCAGGATGTCCTTCGACAGCGACACCACCGGGCTGTTGCCCAGCAGTCGTCCCGCGATCACGTACTCGCTCGTGCGCGCCCCCAGCACCAGCGAACGGGTGACGCGGGCGTATGCGGGCCACGACACGATCAGCATCGCGATCACCGCGTTGGTCAGGCTCGGGCCGAGGGATGCGGCGATCACCATCGCGAGGATGATCGTCGGAAACGCGAACACCAGGTCGGCGATGCGCATGATGATCTCGTCGGCCGCCTTGCCGATGTATCCGGCGACGGCCCCGAGGATCGAGCCGATCACCAGCGACGACGCCACCAGCAGCAGCGCGAGCAGGATGGAGACGCGCGCGCCGGCGATGACGCGGGAGAGCACATCCCTCCCCACCTCGTCGGTGCCGAACCAGTTGACCGGGTTCGGGGCGAGCAGCTTGGTGAAGCTCTGGGCGAGAGGGTCGTACGGCGCGATCCACGGTGCGAGGATCGCGACCAGCAGCCACACCACCACGATCGCGCCGCCGGTGACGGCGAGCGGCGTCCGCATCGCGCGCGGCACGTTGAGCCTGGCGCGGAACGGGCGGCGCAGCCCGCGGGAGAGAACGTCCTGGGTCATGCCGTCCTCACTCTCGGGTCGATCAGACCGTACGCGATGTCGACCACCAGATTGAGCCCGATGTAGACGAAGCCGACCACGAGGCCGACGCCCATGATGGCGGGGAGGTCGAGCTTGGTCGCCGCGGAGAACGCGTACTCGCCGAGCCCGTGCCAGGAGTAGATCTTCTCGACGAGCACGGTGCCCGAGAGCAGGGAGCCGAACGCCAGGCCGACTACGGTGATGATCGGCACGAGCGAGCCGCGCAGCACGTAGCGGAACACCACGGTGTGCGCGGGGAGGCCCTTGGCCCTGGCGGCACGCACGTAGTCGAGGTCCAGGACTTCGAGCACGGCGGAGCGCGCGAACCTGGTCAGCAGGCCGATCGTGTACAGCGCGAGCACGGAGGCGGGAAGGATGAGGTGGTAGACCGCATCCCAGAACGTCGGCAGGTCGCCGGCGAGCAGCG
Organism: Leifsonia sp. NCR5; assembly: GCF_002105485.1. Lineage (NCBI taxonomy): Bacteria > Bacillati > Actinomycetota > Actinomycetes > Micrococcales > Microbacteriaceae > Leifsonia > Leifsonia sp. NCR5. The sequence goes on along the minus strand of NZ_NCSR01000014.1, from coordinate 11,316 downwards.
CATCCACGGTATAGAGGCCCGTGACCTGCGGGGGCGCGATCGCCGTCGGTGCCAGCCGGCCGGACCCGGGGAACAGGTGCAGCTGGTAGAAGAAGACGAAGTAGACGACCAGCGCCAGCCAGAACGCGGGCATCGAGACGCCGATGAGGCTGATGACGCGGATGAGCTGATCCCAGAACGTGCGCCGCTTGAGGGCGGCGATCAGGCCGAGGCCGATGCCCAGGACGATCGAGATGACGATCGCGGTCACCGCCAGCTCGATCGTGGCGGGGAACGCCCGCGACAGGTCGGAGGCGACGGCGTTGTGCGTCTGGGTGGACGTGCCGAGGTTGCCCTGGAGCACGTGACCGAGGTAGGTGAGGTACTGCACCGGCAGCGGCCTGTCGAGTCCCTGCGCCTCGCGGAACTGCTGCACGATCGCCGGGTCGGCGGCCGCCTGCTCGCCGAGGGCCGCCTGCACGGGGTCGGCCGGGACGAGGTTGGTCAGCGTGAACGTGACGAGCGTGACTCCGAAGAGGAGCAGGACGGTGATGCCGAGCCGGATCGCGAGGTAACGCGCCAGCGGGGGGATCCCCGCCGGCGCGTTCCTCTCGCGTTCGCCCGGAGGCGTCTTACTTGATGCCCGCAAAGTCGATCGTCCAGAGCGGGTTGAGCGACAGGGACGTGATGGACTTCGCGGTCACCACGTTCTGCGCAGGCTGCAGCAGCGGGATGAACGGCCCTGAGGCGTTCTGCGCCTTCTGCAGCGCCTGGTAGGCGGCGGTGCGCTCCTCCGTGCCGGTCGCGGCCTTGGCCTTCGCTGCCAGGTCGCTCACGGTCGGGTCGGCATCCGCCGTCCAGCCGGCGCGGAGGCCGACCAGTTCACCGGGGGTGAACGCCAGGTAGTTCGAGGGGTCCGGGAAGTCCGGGCCCCAGTACCAGAGTCCCATCGGCTCCTTGCCGTTGCGGTACGCATCCAGCTCGGTGGCGACGGGCGCGGGGGCGAGTTGGACGGTGATGCCGACGGTCTTGAGCTGAGCCTGGATGGACTCGGCGACCGACTGCAGCGACAGGCCCTGCACGGTGATGTCGTTCGGGAAGTTCAGCTTGACCGTCTGTCCGCTGTATCCGGACTTCGCGAGCGCCGCCTTCGCGCCGCTGAGGTCGAACTGGTTGCCGTCCGACGCCTTCAGCGCGCCGATGAAGATCGACGGGATGACGCCGCCCGGCCGCTCGGACCCCTTGCCTGCCAGGTCGAGGATCTTGTCGTAGTCGATCCCCTTCTTGACGGCGTCGAGGAAGTCCGGGTTGCTGGTGAACGGGTCGACGGCCTTGTCCTGATTGAGCAGGAGGAAGATCGTGTATCGCGACGCCGCCGAGATGACGTTGACCTTGGAGGCGTCGATGGCCGCGACCTGGTCGGGGTTCAGGTCGAGTGCGATCTGCGAGTCGCCCGCCTCCACGTTCAGCTTCTGGGTCGGTCCCTGCACGTTGCGCAGCACGACGCGGTCGTATGCCGGAGCCTTGCCGCTGTACTTCGGGTTCTTCTTCAGCACCACCTGGGAGGCGGCGTCGAACGACTCGAGCATGTACGGGCCGGAGCCTGCCGACGTCTTGTTGAGGAAGGACTCCGCCTTGTCGTCTGCGGTCGCCGATCCGCCGTTCTTCTCGACGACCTTCTGGTTCACGACGCCGAGCGCCGGGTTGGGAAGGATGTACGGGAGAGCGGGGTTCGGCTCTGCCGATGTGAGAGTCAGCGTGGTGTCCGAGGTCTTCGCCACGGTGATGCCGTCGAGCAGGAAGGACGGGTTGCCCTTGATGCCGAGCACGCGCTGCAGCGAGAACACGGCGTCGTCGACGGTCACTTTCGAGCCGTCCGAGAATGTGGAGTCGCCCTTCATGGTGAGGGTGAGCACCTTGTTGTCGGCCGACATGGTGTAGCTGGCGAGACCGTCGACCGGCTTCGAGACATCGCTGCCGTCGAAGGTGAGGAGTGTCTGGTAGAGAGCGTGGGCGACCATGCCGCCGGTCGTCTCGTACTCGCGGTTCGGGTCTGCGGTCTTCAGGTCGAACGAAGCGTCGACCACGATCGACTTTCCGCCAGACGATGACGCGTTGTTGGAGGTGCCGCCGCAGGCGCTCAGGACGAGCGCGCTGGCGACTGCGATGCCGACGAGGCCGGCGCGACGCAGGGAATGGGACACGGATGACCCCTTTGACTTGGTTGGAAGGTTAGGTGTGAAATTACTGTCATCCATGAATGTGTGTCAACTTTGCGCAGAAATCTCGGACGAATGTGCTGCGCTTCTGCCCTCGACGGCATATTATCTCCATCACGCGGGCCATTTCGCCCGCTCGGAGGACGAATGTGAGGGCGCATGGAACTCGACGAGACGCATATCCGGATGCTGGAACTTCTGCGAGAGGATGGCCGCACCTCCATCGCCGCCCTGGCCGAAGAACTCGGCATCTCGCGCTCCAACGCGTACGCCCGCTACGAGGCTCTCGTGAAGAACGGCGTGATCCGCGGGGTGCACGCCGACATCGACCCGGCCGCCGTCGGCCTGAGCGTCTCAGCACTGGTCTTCGTCACCCTCCGGCAGAGCCAGTGGGCCGACTTCCGCAGCAGGCTGGAGACCCTGCCGGAACTCGAATACTTCACCGTGATGACCGGCGAGCACGACGCGATGCTGCTCGTCCGCGCCAGCGGCGTCTCCGCCATCCACAACCTTGTGGCCACCCGGCTCGCGCAGTGGCCGTCGATCAAGGCGACGGTCACGGTGTTCCTCATGGACGAGCAGGCGACGAGGGTGTCGCTCCGGATGCCCAGGGTCGCCTCCGACGCACTGCAGACCTCGGGCGAGCGCTATGGCATGACCCGGTTCGTCCGCACCAGCGACCAGCGGGCGGAGCGGGCGACGGCCGATCCGCGCAGACGGCGGTGAGCTGAGGCTATGCCACCTCGCGGCACACGGAGACGTGCTGCGCGCCATCCGGGGTCGCGAACTCCTCGGTGAGGATCAGCCGGCCGTCGTCGTCGGTGGAGAGCGTCGACGTGGCACTCCCCTGCGCCGTACTGCCGTCGATGCCGTGGTGCACGAACGAGATGTGCAGCACGTCGTCCTCCCTGCGCCCGACGAAGCGGCCCACCGCGACGGTGTCGCCGACGTACTCGCCCCACAGCACCCCGGAGTCCTCACGGTAGAGGAAACGCGTGGGAGCATCCTCGGCCACCACACTCGACGTCGACGAGATCATGTCGAAGTACTTGCCGTCGAGGGGAGCGGATGCGCGGGTGTTCTTGGCGGAGGCGGTCACGGCGGACCATTCTGCCCCCGTTGCCCTGGGGGATGTCAAACCGGGATGCGATCCGTCCAGCGGGCGCGCATCCGGAGCCTGTTGCGCGGCATTTGTGTTACGAAACGCCGTTTGCGCGGAACGATTCGTCCCGAACCACGTTTTCACCGCTACAGATGGCTGCGGTAGGTGCGAACGACCGGACGTTATGACTTCGTGAGGTAGCGCAGCGGCACCTCGATGGTCACCTCTGTGCCCTGCCCCATCATCGTGTGCCAGTCGATCGTGCCGCCCAGCTCGCCCTGGATGAGCGTGCGCACGATCTGCGTGCCGAGCCCGCTGCCCACCTTGCCCTCCGGCAGCCCGGAGCCGTTGTCGACCACCTTGACCGTGAGCGAGTCCTCCGAGCGGTCGGCGATGATCTCCACCTCACCCTCGCGACCCGCGAGCCCGTGCTCGACGGCGTTGGTGACGAGCTCGGTGAGTGCGAGGGCGAGCGGCGTCGCGTACTCGCTCGGCAGCGAACCGAAGCTGCCGGACGACTTCGGGTGCACGGTCGTGTTGTGGCTCGACGCGACCTCGGCCACCAGCAGCAGCACCCGTGCGAACACGTCGTCGAAGTCGACGATCTGGTTGAGCCCGGTGGAGAGAGTGTCGTGAACGACGGCGATGGCCGCCACCCGGCGCATCGCCTGGTTGAGGGCCTCCCTGGCCTCCTCCGAGTGCGTGCGGCGGGCCTGGATACGCAGCAGCGACGCGACGGTCTGCAGGTTGTTCTTCACCCGGTGGTGGATCTCCCGGATGGTCGCATCCTTGGTGATGAGCTCGCGCTCCTGGTGCCGCAGCTCGGACACGTCGCGGCAGAGGACGATCGCGCCGACGCGCTCCCCCCTGTTGCGGATCGGGATGGCCCTGAGCGACACGGTGACGCCGCGCGCCTCGATGTCGGTGCGCCACGGTGCCCGCCCGGTGACGACGAGCGGGAGGGACTCGTCGACGGTCATCCGGCCGGACAACAGCCGGGTTGTGACGGTGGCGAGGGACTCGCCCTCCAGCTCCTCGGTGAAGCCCATCCTGTTGAAGGCGCTGAGGGCGTTCGGGCTGGCGAAGGTGGTGATCCCGTCCACGTCGAGCCTGATGAGGCCGTCGGAGGCGCGGGGCGCTCCACGCCTTGGACCGCTCGGCGCCCCCAGGTCGGGGAAGTCGCCGGTGGCGATCATGTTGAAGAGGTCGTTGGCGCACGCGTTGAACGTGAGTTCCTGACGGCCGGGGGTGCGCGCCTCGCTGAGGTTGGAGTGCCGCGTGATGACGGCGACAGGCTGCTCGGCGGTCTCCGGAGAGTTGACGCTCAGCCGCCGGATGACCGGGACGGCGAGCACCCTGGTGGGCGTCTCCTCGAACCAGTCCGGCGCGTTGGTGTCGATGATCTGCTTGGTCTGGAACGCATCCGTGACTTGCTGCCGCCACTCCGGCTTGATCCGCTGGCCGACGAAGTCACGGTAGAACAGGGTCGCGGCGCTCGACGGGCGCGCGTGCGCGACGGCGACGAAATCGTCATCGGTGGTCGGCACCCACAGCACGATGTCGGCGAAGGCCAGATCGGCGAGGAGCTGCCAGTCCCCGACGAGGCCGTGCAGCCAATCGACGTCCTCCTCCGAGGAACGGGTATGGGCATGCACAAGATCACTGAGCGTCGACACGCACCTAGTCTAGGCAGTCCCCCGACACGATCACGGATGTTATCCACAGCCTGTGTTAGAGCCCTGGACTCCCCGTAGACGCGCCTGCTTGAGTGACACTCACGCGGCGGCCGGAGCGAGGAGAGGCTTCCCGCTGCCAGCACCGAAGCAAGTCGCCGCACAGCCGCGGCCACGACGAGGGGAAAACTCCTGTGACCACCGTTCTCAACCACCACGACGACCGCACCAGCCCGACCGCCCTCCGCGAACGGGCCGGGATGCGCCTCCGGGCGCGGCAGGGGGTGGATGCGGTGGCTGCGCCTGAAGCGGCTCAGGAGGCGCGTGGACGGGGCCGGGGGCCCGAGGGTGGGGCTGCGCCGTTCCGGGCCGTCGCGGAGCTTCCAGCCGTCCCGCGCGCGGACGGGCTGCCCGATCCGGCGCCTCTCGCAGCCAACCTCGCTCTGCGCGTCATCGAGGTCCTGGCCGGAGCGAGGAACATCGACCAGCTCAGCCGCTGGGTGAGCGACTCGGTCTTCGTGCATCTGCTGCGACGCACCACCATCTCGGAGCGCACCAGGAAGATCGCGGGCAACCCGGTCCAGCGCCCGCGCCTCTGGGTCGGCGAGCCGTACATAGCGACGCCCCGCGACGGCGTGATCGAGGCGGTCGTGCTCGTGCACCAGCCCAACCGCACGCGCGCCGTCGCCATGCGCCTCGACGTGGTCGGCTCGCGCTGGAGGGCGAGCGCGATGACAGTGCTGTGAAATCACCAGCCGGAGACGCGAATGGCCGCCCCGGGCGGGGCGGCCATTCGTGGTCGGTCAGGCGCTGGTCAGCGCTTCTTGCCCTGGGCGCGGCGCTCTGCGCGGTTGGCGGGCGCGGCGTCGTCGCTGTCGGAGACGCGCTGGCCGAAGGCTCCACGCTGGGTGCCGCCCTGTGCGGGGGGCGCCGATGCCTCGTTCAGCTGCGCCTGCGCACGCTGGGCGCGGGCGGTGGCGCTCTGCTCGATCTGGCCGCGCTGGTTGCGGACCTCGACGCCGCCGGCGTCGCTCGGAGCGGAGTAGCTGAGCGGGGCGTCGTCGTCGCCGCGGCCGAGGCCCTTGGCGGCCACGCTCGGCGCCTCGACCTCGCCGGGAGCCTCGTTGACCTCCACCTCCAGGTTGAACAGGAAGCCGACCGTCTCCTCGCGGATCGAGCCCATCATCTGCTGGAACATCGCGTAGCCCTCGCGCTGGTACTCGACCAGCGGGTCGCGCTGGGCCATCGCGCGCAGGCCGATGCCGTCCTTCAGGTAGTCCATCTCGTAGAGGTGGTCGCGCCAGCGGCGGTCGATCACCGAGAGGACGACGCGGCGCTCCAGTTCGCGCATTGCGGGCGAACCGAGCGACTCCTCGCGCTTCTTGTAGGCGATCCGCGCATCCGACAGGATCTCGCGGCGCATGAAGTCGCGGTTGATCTTGCCCTTGTTGCCCGCCTCGGTGATGACCTCGTCGATCGTCACGCCCACCGGGTAGAGCGTCTTCAGCTCGGCCCACAGGGCGTCGAAGTCCCAGTCGTCGCCGTTGCCCTCGCCCGTGTGCTGGTCGAGGATGTCGTCGATCACCTCGGTGAGGAACTGCTGCGTGCGCTCGTGCAGGTCGTCGCCCTCGAGGATGCGACGGCGGTCGCCGTAGATCGCCTCGCGCTGGCGGTTGAGGACGTCGTCGTACTTGAGGACGTTCTTTCGGATCTCCGCGTTGCGGGCCTCCACCTGCGACTGGGCGCTGCGGATGGCCCTGCTGACCACCTTCGACTCGATGGCGAGGTCGTCGGGGACGTTTCCTCTGCCCATCAGCGATTCGGCTGCTCCCGCGTTGAACAGGCGCATCAGGTCGTCGGTCAGCGACAGGTAGAAGCGGCTCTCGCCCGGGTCGCCCTGACGGCCGGAACGACCGCGCAGCTGGTTGTCGATGCGGCGCGACTCGTGGCGCTCCGTGCCGAGCACGTAGAGCCCGCCCGCCGCGACGACCTTGTCCGCCTCGGTCTGGACCTTCTCCTTGACGGAGTTGAAGACCTCATCCCAGGCCGCCTCGTACTCCTCCGGGGTGTCGACGGGCGACAGGCCGCGGGCGTTCATCTCGGCGACGGCGATGAACTCGGCGTTGCCGCCGAGCATGATGTCTGTTCCACGACCGGCCATGTTGGTGGCGACGGTGACGGCGCCGAGGCGTCCGGCCTGCGCGACGATCGCGGCCTCTCGCGCGTGGTTCTTGGCGTTGAGCACCTCGTGCCGCACGCCCTTCTTGGCGAGCAGGCGGGAGAGGTATTCGCTCTTCTCGACGCTGGTCGTTCCGACGAGGACCGGCTGGCCCTTCTCGTGGCGCTCCGCGATGTCTTCGACCACCTGGGCGAACTTCGCCTGCTCGTTCTTGTAGACGAGGTCGGACTGGTCGATGCGCTGCATCGGCTTGTTCGTCGGGATGGGGACGACGCCGAGCTTGTACGTGCTCATGAACTCGGCGGCCTCCGTCTCGGCCGTTCCGGTCATGCCGGACAGCTTCTTGTAGAGGCGGAAGTAGTTCTGCAGGGTGACCGTGGCGAGGGTCTGGTTCTCGGCCTTGACCTCGACACCCTCCTTCGCCTCGATGGCCTGGTGGATGCCCTCGTTGTATCGGCGACCCATCAGGATGCGGCCGGTGTGCTCGTCGACGATCAGCACCTCGCCGTTCATCACGACGTAGTCCTTGTCGCGCTTGAACAGGGCGTTCGCCTTGATCGCGTTGTTGAGGAAGGAGATGAGGGGCGTGTTGGCCGACTCGTAGAGGTTGTCGATGCCGAGGTAGTCCTCGACCTTCTCGATTCCGGGTTCGAGCACGCCGACGGTGCGCTTCTTCTCGTCGATCTCGAAGTCGACCTCCGGCTCGAGACGCTTGGCGAGGTTGGCGAACTCGTTGAACCAGCGGTTCGCCTCACCGGAGGACGGACCGGAGATGATCAGCGGGGTGCGGGCCTCGTCGATGAGGATGGAGTCGACCTCGTCGACGATCGCGAAGAAGTGGCCGCGCTGGACCATGTCGCTCGCCTGCCACGCCATGTTGTCGCGCAGGTAGTCGAAGCCGAACTCGTTGTTGGTGCCGTACGTGATGTCTGCCGCGTACTGCTCGCGGCGCTCCTCCGGCGTCTGGCCTGCGAGGATCACGCCGGTGCTCATGCCGAGCGCGCGGAACACGCGGCCCATCAGCTCGGACTGGTAGCTGGCGAGGTAGTCGTTGACCGTGATGACGTGCACGCCGCGGCTGGCGATCGCGTTGAGGTACGCGGCCGTCGTGGCGACGAGGGTCTTGCCCTCACCGGTCTTCATCTCGGCGATGTTGCCGAGGTGCAGGGCGGCGCCGCCCATGATCTGCACGTCGAAGTGACGCATCCCGAGGGTGCGCTTCGCGGCCTCGCGCACCGCGGCGAAGGCCTCGGGCAGCAGGTCGTCGAGAGACTCGCCGTTGCTGTATCGCTCCCGCAGTTCGACGGTCTCGTGCATGAGCTCTTCGTCGGTGAGTTCGCTGAAGTCGTCCTCGAGCGCGTTCACCGCTTTGGCGTACGCCTCCAGGCGACGGAGGGTACGGCCCTCGCCGACTCGGAGGACCCTTTCCAATACTGAGGCCACGTATGCACTCCACTTTGTTTGTTCAGGCTGATGTCGCCTGTCGCCCAGTCGGGCGCACGTCGAACCGCCGGCCGTGGCCGACGCTAGACATATCGTACTTGTTTCGCCGTTGGGTTCGGCGGGTAGTTCCTGTGAGGGCGCTCCGGAAAGCGGGGCGCCGATGGTGACGGCCGCCTGGGCCGCCACCATCGGCGCTGTTCCGGTGTCACAAAGCCGGTGTCACCGAGACCGGATGCCGGTCAGCCTCCGAGCTTGCGGCTCGCGGTCGCGACCTCCTGCAGTTCCTCCGCCTCGTCGTCCAGGGCGATCACGCCGTAGTCCCAGCCTTTGCGGCGGTAGACGACGCTCGGGCGCTGGTTCTCCTGGTCGATGAAGAGGTAGAAATCGTGGCCGACGAGCTCCATGTAGTACAGAGCGTCGTCGACGGTCATGGGGACGGAGGCGAACACCTTCTTGCGGATGACGACGGGGCTGTAATCGTCCTCCGCCTCCTCCGCTCCTTCCGCATCATCGGAGACGACGGGAACGCTGCCCGTCCTCACCTGATCGAGTACTGCGACGGGGGCCGCTGCGAGTCCGACGGCGCTGAAGCCGTCCGTGCTCGCCTCTCGGAGCGACGTCGGCCTGTGCTGGCCGCGATGCACCTTGCGACGGTCCTTCGCCCTGCGCACCCGTTCCAGGAGCTTTCCGAGGGCGATGTCGAACGCCGCGTACTTGTCGGTCCCGGTCGCTTCCGACCTCACGACGGCCTTGGGGCCGACGAGTGTCAGTTCGACGCGATCATCGCCGTTCTGGGTGCCGACCTTCTCGTTGTGACGGCTGACTTTGATCTCGAAAGAGATCGCGCGTTCGGCGAGGTGCGAGACCTTTTCCGCCTTCTCAGTCGCGTATTCACGGAAACGATCGGTGATTCCCAGGTTGCGTCCGATGATGTTGATGTCCATGGAGACCTCCCTGTTCCGGCGTGCCGTCCGCCCGGATCACGAAGGGCGGGTCATCCACACCTTTTCGACCACCGTAGTGCCGTCCGCCTCGGAAGTGAACAGGGAGAAGTGCTCTATCTGCCGAAGGTTTCCCGAGCGGTCCCCGTGCGTCAGGACAACCGCGGCGTGCCCCCTCGCAGCGGCGTCCGCGCGACTGCTACGGCGACGACGATCCTGCCTCCGGCAGCGGCGACGGCACGTGCCGCCTCCCGCACGGTGGAACCCGTGGTGACGATGTCGTCGACGATCAGGCAGTCCCTCCCCCGCAGCCGCGGGGACGCGGCGAGGCTGCCCTCCCGGTTGCCTGCACGCTGGCGGGCGGTGAGGCCGACCTGGTCGTGGGTCTGCCTGGTGAGCCGCAGCGCGCGCCACAACGGGGGCGACAGGATGCGCGACCGGCGCAGGAGCATCGCCGTCGGATGGTATCCCCTGCGGCGGAAGGCGGCGCGGGTCGACGGGATGACGACGGGGAGGACGGCGCGCGGTGCATCAGGGCGGAGACGCACGGGAGGCGCATCCGGTCGCAGCTGAGGAAGGGCTGCCATGATGGCCGCCCGCAAAGCTCCGGCGAGCACGGGCGCCGCGTCGGTTCGCCCTCCGTCTTTGAAGGCGAGCAGCACGCGCCTGGTCACGCCGTCGTAGTCGAGCGCTGCGAACACCGGAGGGTCGAAGGTGTCCGGTGCGATCGGTCCTGGCCGCATGGCGCGCGTGCAGTTCGCGCAGACGGCGCGGTCTGGGCGGCCGCAGCCGCTGCAGCGCACGGGGAGCAGCACGGCGGCCGCGTCGAGGAGGGAGTCTCGGATCAGGGTGGTCGGTGTCATGGTTCGAGCATCCCGTGCGGGAGGTCGCGGCGGACCGGGCGGTGGGAATCGGTGGAGAACGCGCCGAACTACCTGGCCTGTGGAGAGAACAGCTGCGCCGCTCTCAGCGCAGCAGGGTCACGGCTGGCCGAGCTGCACCGCGACGGCGCCGACCTTGTCGGTCTGCGCCTGCCAGCCTGTGCCCGTCGGGGCTTGCAGCGAGCCGTCGGAGGTGAGCACCAGGTAGCGGGCGAGGCCGCCTGCTCCGACGATCGTCATGCCTCCACCCGGGCCCGCGGTCGTGGTGGAGGTGCCGCCGATGGTCTGCTCGGAGATCGACGTCGCGTCGCCGCTCAGGTCGCTGAGCACGGCGACCGTCAGCTCGCCGGTCCAGGCCACGGAGCGCGGGGTCCCCTGGCCGACGGCCAGTTCGATCGGCTCGGTGAGGGCTGTCGGCACCCCTGCCTCACCGCGGACGATGCCCGCAGCGACCAGGAGCGTCTGCGCGCCGTTCGCGAGCAGCGCGACCACGCGCGTTCCGTCGCGGGACACCGCGAGCGACTCGATCGCGGACGCAGACGGCCACGCGGTCTTCACCGGATGCGCCTGCCCGTCCTGGCTGTACGCCTGCAGCGCGCCCGGGCTGCCCTGCGGCACCGACCAGACCCAGCCGCTCGTGTCGATGGCGGGCGCGATCAGGCCGGGGCGCACATCCACTTTTGCGGGCTCAGCGCTCTTGCGCACGACGTACGCCGCTCCGTGGGACAGCACGGCCGCCTCGTCCCGTGCCGCGTTCAGGGCGACGGCGGTGGGCTGCAGGGCGACGATCTTGTCGCTGATCCCGCTCAGCTCGGTAACGCTCGACCCGCTCAGCAGGCCGAAGGTGTTCTGGCGGTAGACGATGGGGTGCGAGTCGACGGGCGGGTCCTGGGTGGGCG